>NZ_KV798544.1:83279-83526 GCF_001809725.1 Weeksella sp. HMSC059D05 | reverse complement strand
TTGTAGATTTACTCAGTAGAATTACAACATGGTGAAGAAGTAATCTATGAGTCTTTTGGTTGTGAATTCCTTTCAAATTTTTGTAGATTTACTCAGTAGAATTACAACAAAAGATGCTGAAGGAGAATATGAGTGGGTGTTGTGAATTCCTTTCAAATTTTTGTAGATTTACTCAGTAGAATTACAACCAAACTTTTTATTTGTCTAAGCACTTTTGCGTTGTGAATTCCTTTCAAATTTTTGTAGA
>NZ_KV798544.1:0-83179 GCF_001809725.1 Weeksella sp. HMSC059D05 | reverse complement strand
TGTAGATTTACTCAGTAGAATTACAACATCCTGACAAAGCTATATGTTCTTTGACTAGTTGTGAATTCCTTTCAAATTTTTGTAGATTTACTCAGTAGAATTACAACATTGGTAGAACCTCGCTTTGCGTCTTGGTTGTTGTGAATTCCTTTCAAATTTTTGTAGATTTACTCAGTAGAATTACAACCCAAAGGCGTGAAGGTGAAGAGCGACTCCAGTTGTGAATTCCTTTCAAATTTTTGTAGATTTACTCAGTAGAATTACAACCTCATATAAAAGATTGATTATGAGTGATGTATAAGATGATCTACAAAAGAAAAAAACAAAAAATGCTTGAAGAAATTTCTTTCTGCAAGCATTTTTTTATTTCCTAAAACAATTCTAATTGTTGGGGAACTTGGGGCAAATCGGTTTCTTTTTGGGCAAAATACAATTCCATTTGTCCGAATTGTTTGTCGGTGATGCACAAAATTCCTACTTTTCCTTCTGGCGGTAAACTTTTTTTTACTCTTTTTATATGTACATCTGCATTTTCTCTACTCGGACAATGTCGGATATAAATCGAGAATTGAAACATGGTAAATCCATCATCCAACAATTTTTTTCTAAATCGAGTCGCAATGGCTCGATGTTTTTTGGTTTCGGTTGGTAGATCAAAGAATACGAGTACCCACATAATTCTATAGGCGTTATATCGACTAAAACTCATGATAACATCGGGTAACTCAGAACTCTATTTTCGCCTGTGAAACATTTATACAAGGAACTACTTGTAATGCTAAGGGCAGTCATCAAAGGTCGTTGTAAACCGTTGATAGTTACGTCTCGGGTGGCAATCTGTAGCAAATGAGCTTTGGCATTCTTATCCAATTGGTAGGGTGAAAAAGGTTTTTGCATCCATTCGACCACCAAAAGATCAACATACGGACGGTAAGGTTCCATCAGATCATCGGCTAAACAGTAGGCATTGTATTTGTTTTTGTGGAAGATGCCTATGGTTGGATGCAATCCACTACAGACAATTGCTCTAGCCACCATACTTCGTAAAACAGCGTAGCCAAAATTGAGGAAATTATTGGGTGCATCACCTTTTCGATCGCGAATAAAATCATCAAACAAGGTAGACCAATAATATTGTGCAGCAATGCCTTCCATATTGGTACTATCGCCAGATTTTACCGAATTCATATACGTAATCATACGGTCGTGTGGTAAATTGTTCAGGCGCAAAACTTCTTTTTGTTGAAAAATTTTCGCTTCTACGGTTTGTTTCCATAATTGTTTTCGCAAGGGTTCTGAAATATTGACCTGATGCTTCAACCGTTCGCTATGTTCTACATGTCCACTTATTGGCAACATTAGACCTAAAGGCAAATGACTCTCATCGCAACTGATAATGGCTACATTGTTTTGCTGCAAAGCTACGATGAGTGGTTGACTGATGGTGATTTGATAATGATCGAGGACCAAAAAACCTAAATCTTCTATCGGTATAGAGGCCTTTTCTTGCTTGGTTTCGGGATCTTCTATTTTTAGTTGATGATCCTTGAACTTCAAATAAGCCGGATTGCCTATGTATATGGTACGTTTGAGCATGGGTTAAGCTTTTGAAATGTTACCTAAACGGTCGACTTTGAGTTTGATACAAATTTCTTTTATCATTATACCATCTATAGTTCTTTCCATTTTGTTTAGAGAGGAAAATTCTAGTTTATATACAATCGATGTAGCTACATCTTGCCTTACACAAAACATTTGACTTCCACTGAAGCTCACTATTTTATAAATTCTATTTACATCAGGATTAGTCTTATCAAAAACCTCTCCTTCGATCGGCACATAAACCAAATCGTTTGGCGACAAACTAAACAATAAGCGATGACCTTTTTCATTCGTTTCTGGCACAGAGTTTAATCCTTGTTTTTGTCGTTCAATAACAAGATTTAGAGGAATGGTATTATAACTTCTTTTTCCTTGATTATTTTCATATACTCCAAAAAAGAGATTAGTTCCTTTGGCAGCTTCCACATATTTTGTGGTTTTGTTACCCGTTTCTCCCAATGGGAATTTACTTCCCTGTTCGAATACACGTACTTTTAAAATAGGTTGATGTGGTTTCCCATCATTATATAATGAAATGTTTTGATTCATCTCTTCAATACCCTCTGGAGAAAACGCCAATTCAGGATTTCCTTTTGCTTTTAAATAATTCAACAAAATTTTCTGAATTCCCGTATCGGTAATGGATAAAATTGTTTTAGCATTAAAAGATGTATCCAGTGATTTTCTGGTCGCAGTCAATATTTTGCCTTTGGACACCTTTACTCTGGGTAAATCAATTTTTCCTGAAACCGTTTCTTTATGCATTGGTTTACGAATTGCCCAATTCACCCCTTCTTGTTTGAACATTACTTTTTTACCGTCAACAATCTTTTCGTAATAATTGGTTGCTTTGTTGATAACACGTAAGTTCTGTTTAAAGCTCACGACAATTTTTTCCAATTCTTTTTTTGTGTCCTGAGTAAAAGTTTCCCATGGTTTTTTAAACTCTGTGAATTTAGTTCTAACCTTTCCTTCCTTGTCTTGCCAAGGTGTGGTATGACGTAACTTATGTTGTAGATCGTAGCGCTCGTTTCTTGATTTAGCGTGTTTATTATTCAACAAATTGACGTGATCGCGTGTAGCACAAGCGATAATTAACGCGTCTAAAGCGTGATGTCTGTGATCAATCCGTTTCTTTTGAAAACCTTTTGATAGCTCTAATGGAATCGTTGGTAAAAATTTCTGATGTTTTTCGTTCCAAGCTGTAAAATCAGTGGAGTTGGTTAATTGATTCATCCGCTCAAATCGAGGTAATATTAAGTCATTCCAAACATCATTTAACCCCCAATCTTGTTTTAATGTTCCAGATATTTTTCCATTACCAGGAATGATGTTTTTAGAATTTACTCCTTCATCGTCCTTTTCACCTCTAACAAGATTTGACAATACTTTGGAGATATATTTACTGATATACCTTGTGTCATTCATTTGTCGATCTATCATTTTTTCTGGAATTTCTTCCAACAAAAGTTTGTTGCGTTTGCTTCGGTTCTTGTCGTAGTGTTCTTTCACAAATGCTTTGTAGGCATCTTCTGTAAGTATTGTCACTTCTCCAAAACTGGTAGTGACTTTTTGGCCATAATAATTTTGAATAAACTCTAGTCCCAGCATCTTATCCTTTAGTGCGTTGACTTCAGATTCACAAATCACTTTATTGGAAAAGCCATCATCAAAAAACCTTGCCTGTGGGATAATGTGCTCTATTTGATAAGCAGGTGTAAACAACTTACTCAATGGAATCGGTCTTCCTGTATAAGGGGAACGATATTTTTGTTCTAACCACAATTTATATCGTTGAATTTCTGACTTTGTTGGCTCGGATTTCTTACTGATTTTTTCGATATCCTCTGGGATTTCTACACTTGAACTTAGTACACCATCTTCATAGATTTTTAAGGCTTCTTGTTGCATTGGCGAATAAGGGCGCACGTTTTCCATATTTTCATCATACATCAATTCTTCGAGTATAGCTCTGATGCGGAGATTGGTCGTTTCGTTTTCTGAAATAATGCTGGATAAGCGTTTGCGTTCCTCTGCCGTATTTTTCATTTCACGTCCCAATTCGATATGAATTTCATCGAAATAATCTTTAGCGCCTTTTCCATATTGTTTCCAAATATCCCTTACTACTCGAAGTGTTTCGGTAATGACCTGTTCCACAATAGGATTCCGCAAAGAATGTTGTTTAAATTCAGACAAATATTGTTCTAAATCGGCAACTGAATTCCATTTTCCAGCGATGTCAGCTTCGGAATGTCGGTCGTAAACAATGTATTGTGCCAACCACAATTGCAAACCTTGAAAATGATTTTCTTCAGTTAAATCAATCGCTTTTTCTCGAACTCTATTTTTTATTGTTTCATCATATTCTCCTGTAATAATTTTACCAATTCTCTTTTTTGTATTGTTATCGATGCCCTCCCAGCTCCAGTACTTTCCAACTCTCATCAAAGGCAATAGTTTTTTGATAGCTTTTTCAGAATAAGTTCCATAATCACTATCAAAAGGTTTGAAACGCTTGAAGTTTTCTACGAAAGACTCCTGATGTAAATCATATTTATTTGCAAAAGATTTTAGTGCTTTTTCAAACTCGATTTTATCGGTAACCGAATAAATAATGTGCCATAAATGTTGTTCAATTTTTCTTGTCATAAAATCAGCAGGAACATTCTCTACTTTATCCAATCTTTTTCTGAGTTCATACCTGGTTTCATTCATCGGGTAAGACTTCGACTCATCTTTATCAGCATCATAAACATAATTCCAACGGTATTTCTTTAATTCTTTTTTTAGTTCATCTTTAAATGCTTTACCCTTTGCATTTGGATACTTCGATTTTACAATTGGTTCGATGAGATAAGTTAGAATATCGGTGTGATTGACTTCTTTTTGGTTCATCAGAAACTCAAAAAGAGCCTCTAAATCTTCGACTTTATTTATAAATTGATTCGTAACATCTTTATCGTCCTCTTTGGTAAAAATTTTCAAATTATACAACCATTGCCAAACTCTAAACTCTTGATAATATGGGTTGGATTTTGGAATTGCCTTTAGATAAATAATTTGGCCATTACCGTCTTTATCTTTTATTGTTCGAAATTCTAAAGAACAATTGGAAATCAATGATTTCTGACTTCTTAGCGGACGTTGGTAGAAAATAATATCGTTTAGAAAAAGATACACGAAATCTCGACTACTTAACTGCTGTTGGTGCGCTACATTGCTGCGATATAACTCACGTGCACACGCATTATATAAATCTTCCGTAAACAGTTCTGGTTGTAGTTCTATTTGTTTTTCTAAAATTTTCTTTAACTCTGATTTATAAAACTTTCTTTCAATGGTACGAACTAACTTTCCTCTTATTTTTTGAGTAGGGTTATCTAATAAGGCTTCATAGATATAGCTACCTACGGTCTGATTGAATTGTTCAATTTCTTGTTCAGTTTTCTTCTTTATCAAAGTCCAATCGTCTTCCTTTGGAGCACGAAAACTTCTTTTTACCTCTCCGTCTTTATCCAACTTTTCTGAGCCATCTTCGTTAATATCGGTAGTTACGATAAAATCTCTCACCTTATCTTTCCAATCATAAAGAGGGATTTTGCTCGAACGTCTATAAACCCAACCGTTTTCAAGGTGTAAAGAATACCAGGTATCACCTTTTTTATTGGGTTGTTCGTCTGCTACAACATCCACAATTTTCAACGAGTAGAATTCGACCTTTTTGTTAGGATTTTCTTCCTCTTCTTCTCCTCTTAACTGGTAATACCCTCTTTTCTGATTAAAGTTAAGAATAATCCAGGCCAGTTCTTGAGGAGAAATTTTTTGAGTCAACGCTTTTTTCCGGAGATAATAAATTGTCCAATCATAAGGAATTTTAATATCCTGTCCATTGGCTTTAAAATCAGCTACCATTTCATCAAAAGAACGTTGGAATAAAAACTCAAACTTACCTTCAGCACTCTTTTTCCAAGCCAATTTAGGTTCAGTTTCCGCTAAAAACTGCCCAAATCGTTTCTCAAAGTCAATTTCAGCAGCATAATGTTCGGGTAAAAACTTCAGAATATTGAGTACTCGGTGTAATCGTTCTCTACGAAGTAAATGCCTTTCTCTCAATCTCCTGATACTACGATAGCCTGTTCTTTCAGCCGTTTGAGAGATGGAACTTCCTTCTGCAAACTTCCCTATTATACCTGCATCCATAGGAATAATCCGACTACCCATTCCCAAAATCAGTCCTTGTTTATTTTCGAAGTCTTGTTCAACCAACGCCCATCCAATAGAGTTGGTGCCTAAATCTAGTCCTAATATGGTTTTCATAAGTCATTTAGTGTTTGGAGTCTAAAATAGTTAATTTTTTTAACAAAAGTGTTTCGTTATTTGTAAATGTTTAATATATTTACCTCGAAAGGAATTCACAATAAGGATTATTCCGTTGTGAAAACATTTGGGTTGCCTCTTGTCCAGAATCAGGAGGCATTTTTTTATCCGAATGTTTCACAAACTCCTCTTAATAAGTAACCGTAAAACCTTGTGAGCTAAAAGATTTGGGTTACCTTTTATTTAGAATCAGTTTTTTTTCTCTACTTCAGATTTTATTTTAACAATTACCGCGACACCTTATAGCGTTTAGATTTTTCAGATTTGTAATATGTATGCGTTGATTGATTGTAATAATTTTTATGCTTCTTGCGAACGAATCTTCAATCCGAAACTAAGAGGCAAACCAATTGTTGTTTTGTCTAATAACGATGGTTGTGTAATAGCAAGATCCGACGAAGCAAAAGCACTGGGTATACCTATGGGGGCGCCAGCTTTTGAATACGATGGTTTTTTCCGGCTTCACAAAGTACATGTTTTTTCTTCTAACTATGTTTTGTACGCCGATATGAGTAATCGAGTAGTGAAGATTCTACAAACATTTTGTCCTGCTGTAGAAGTCTATTCTATTGATGAGTCTTTTTTGTGTTTAAAGGGTTTCGATTCGATTGATCTAGAAAAGTATGGACAACAAATAAAAGATACAATTTTTCAATTGACAAAACTCCCGGTCTGTGTCGGTATTGCACCTACCAAGACGTTGGCAAAAGCAGCAAATAGAATAGCAAAAAAATTTCCAAATCATCACCAAGGAGTGTATATCATCGATACAGAAATCAAAAAAAATAAAGCTTTGAAATGGCTGAAATGTGAAGATATTTGGGGAATTGGACACCAACTTTCTAGACGACTCAACTATATTGGTTGTAGAACTGCCTATGATTTTTCTCGGTTGGATGATGCGTATATTCGTCGAAATTTCTCGGTAGTAGAACTCCGCCTGAAAAAAGAATTGCTAGGAGAAAGTGTTTTGCAATTGGAGGAGGTGAAGCGTAAAAAAAGTATTGCTACTACCCGAAGCTTCGAACACACAATAGATAATTACGATGAGCTCAAAGAACGGGTAGCAACTTTTGCCATTTCTTGTGCAGAAAAGTTACGGCAAGAACAATCTAATTGTAAGATGATTACGGTATTTGTGATGACCAATCGTTTTGATGAGCATTTGCCCTTTGTTTCTGCAACCTTGAGTACAACTTTAGAATCCGATTCTAGTTCGAGTATCGTTTTATCCAAAATAGCTTTGTTTTTGCTCGATAAATTAGTTCCGTCAGAAGGGAAGGTTCCGGCTTATAAAAAAGCAGGAGTTATTGTTTCTGGAATTACGCCCAACCATCAGACACAGCTGAATATTTTCTATGAAGAATCGACCAAGCATAAAGCTTTGATGCAAGTAATGGATAAAATAAATGCACGATATGGTGGGCACAAATTGTTGTTAGGATCACAAGACTTGCAACGAAAATGGAAGATGAAACAAGAAAGGCTTTCGCCTAATTATACCACAAATTGGCAAGAAATATTAACGGTACAATGAAATTAATCCAAGATATACAGTTCGGTAATGAACTCGAATTTTTAACAATGGAAAAAGTAAACACTCGGTATTATGCCCATTATTATGGTGATGTGTCGGCGGGCTTTCCTTCGCCTGCAGAAGATTTCCGACAAGAAAGAATCTCTTTAGACGAACGTTTTCTTAGCAAACCAGAAAGCACCTTTTTGGTTCGTGTAGGCGGTCTTTCGATGTATCCTCATTACCAAATGAACGATGTTTTGGTCAACCGATCAGATTATCAGTTGATGCATGGTGATGATGCTGTGGTGTCGATCAATAATTCAGACTTCACTCTAAAAAGATGGGATGCAAATAAAAAAATGTTCTATGCGCTGAATCCAGACTTCAAAGATTCTCTCATTATTCAACCAGAAGACGTAGTGGTTTGTTTGGGAGTGGTTTCGACGATCATTCGAGAACTGAAACGTTTCCGGAAATAAGTTTTAGCTGAAATAAGTATGCGTTAATTCACATCACTAAAAACCAATCAACCTCTCTAGTTCGAACAAATAGGAGTAGAGAAGAATAAGAACCATAGAGGTTATATATTACCGTGAAAAAGAGTAGGAGAGTGGTACAATTTTAAAATAAACGAATTTGGTTGTCTTCTCTTTGCGTAGAAAAATCGATAAACGGAACAAAATCTTCTCCATGCAACCATTGCTCACAACTAGGCAAAGAGTCAAATGCAATTGGCATTCTTTGTTTACGATTGTGGATGTATTTCATCACTCCTAAAGCTTCGGTAGTTACAACAGAAAATGTATCATTTTGGTATAAGGCTGCCAAAAATAGAAGCTCATTATCGTGTCCAATTTCGTATCTTATTTTGTTTCGCCCTTCATGCCGCCATTCATAAAAACTATCGACCACCAAAACACAACGGTTGTTAAATGATTCGCGAAAAGATGGCTTTTCTTCTAGCGTTTCTACACGTGCATTGAGTGTGTTGTTGGTGTCAAAATCTTCTTGTGCCCAACTTGGTTTAAGCCCCCATTGCAAAAGCTCTATGGCTTCTTGTCCTGTTTTGATAATCGGTAAATACGGATGCGCAAAACCGTTAAAATGTTCCTTGGGCTCGAATTTTTGGTTGGATAGGAAAGGAATTCTAGTATTGTTTTCCAATTCCTTTTTCGTTTTATTCACTTTTACATGATAACACATTCGATTGTTGTTAAAATAAAAAAACAAAGAAAAAATTATATCTTATAAACCTCGTCTACAGATATTTTCGTTGTGAAAACTCCATAGTTAATAAAAATAATATCATCCTTTATTTTATCAATCGTCCCAACGCTTGACGATCCATTGATTTTTACCCGATCGCCAATTTTCAATTCCCGAATTTTCTTTTGTATTGCTTCTTTTTCTCGTTGTTCTTTTTTGTGTTGTTCTTTTTTTATTTCGTTAGCATTGCTTTTTAATTCGCGTTGTACTTCTTTGGCAACAATTTTCTCAATCTTTTTTTGTTGTTGAATTTCATTGGTTTTTTTCGAATTTTCCATTTCAATTATTTTGAGGAAATTGCTTATCAACTGTTTTTTATTTTTACTTTTCAGATAAGAATCAGCCATTTCATTGATGCGTTTTCCCATCATCAGAGTTTTCTGTTCACTAGCATATAACTGTTGGAAATCATAGAGTTTTTGTTGGATTTTATCTTGCATTTCTTCTAGCTTTCCTTGATGAGCTTCATGCGTTTCTTTTAGTTCTACAACCTGATCTCTGGTTTTTTGGATTTCGAATTTTTCTTGTTGTAATTTTAGAATCGTTTTATCCAAACGAACCTTGTCATTTTCTACTTTCTTTTTTGCACGGTTGATTAATCGATACGGAATTTTATTTTTTTCGGCAACCTCAAAAGTAAACGAACTTCCGGCTTGGCCGAGTTCTAATTTATACATCGGTTCTAAACTTTTTTTATCAAAAAGCATGCTGGCATTTATAGCTTCTTCTAGACGTTCTGCACTTAGTTTGATGTTGGTATAATGCGTAGTAAAAATTCCATAAGCATTTCTCTCATAAAACTCTTCGAAAAACACTTCCGCCAATGCGCCACCCAATTCAGGATCAGAACCCGTCCCAAATTCATCCACCAATAACAAAGATTTTTCGTCGGCATATTTCAAAAAATAAGCCATTTGTTTCAGTCGATAACTATAGGTAGAAAGATGGTTTTCTATAGATTGATTGTCACCAATATCGGTGAAAATTTTATCAAAAAAGCCAACTTCGCTTTTCGGATGAACCGGAATCAAAATACCTGATTGTATCATCAACTGGTTCAGTCCTACGGTTTTCAAGGTAATAGACTTCCCTCCAGCATTGGGGCCAGATATGATAATTATGCGCTGTTTCTTGGTGAGAGAAAGTGTTTGAGGTATCGTTCTACGTTCTTTACGCAAATTATTCAAATACAAAACAGGATGATAAGCATCGATTAGTTGTAGTTGTAATTCCTCTTTCAGGGTGGGTAAAATTGCTTGTATATTTTGGGCATATTTTGCCTTGGCTTGTGTAAGATCCAAATATTCTAGAAAAGCTTGATATTCTTCTATAAGTGGCTGATATATAGCAATCTCAGATGTTAGTTTTAATAAAATCTGGATGATCAGATGCTTTTCTTCTTCGCGTAATTCATCGAGTTGTCTTCTCGGGTTCAGGACGCTTTCGGGTTCGATATAAGAGATAGATCCAGTTTTTGATGTACCTAAAAATTGACCTTTTACACGTTTCCTCAGAGCAGATTTTACAGCCAAAACACGGCGATTTCCTACAACAGATTCTCTGATTTCATCCAAAACATCCGAATGATAACTCATCGATTTGTTGAATAATTCTGTAATTCGAGAACTGATAGCGCGAATTTCTTGCCGAACGATTCTCAACTCAGGGCTTGCATCATCTTTTATTTCTCCGAATTTATTGAATACTTGATCGATAATTTTTACAATTTCTTTCTCGTAAATAATTTGTTCGGTTTTTGCATGTAAATATGGAACGTACTCTATGAAATTACGCGTGTATTTTTTTATTTCTTTTATTTGTAAAGTATTCGATTTTATCTTGAAAAATTCTTCTGCAGGCAGATAATAGTTTTCAATCGAAAGTCGTTTCAGGTATTCATCCAAAATAAAATATTCAGAAAACGGCAAACTATTTCCACTTTCTAGGGTAGATAGGTATTCGCTAGTGGTATGTAAATCAATCAACAACTCGTTCCGATTACTGTAAGGGACAAGGTTTTTTGTTCTTTCAGCAACTTTTTCGGTATATATATATTGGATGATTTCGGCCAGTACGACCGGAAATTCTAAATCTTTTAAAGTCTGTTTACTTACTTGCATCCGTACAAAATTAGCGATAATTTTACGATTCAAAAATCAATTCGTATGTTCGACAATATACAAGATGAAAAGTGGTTGGAGGTTTTTCGTCAAGAGGCTAAAAAAGATTATTTCAGAGATTTAATTGTTTTTATCGAAAGAGAGTATGCCGAACATACGGTTTATCCGCCCAAAAGCGAGTTGTTTTCTGCTTTTTTGCAAACTCCTTTCGATGCGATAAAGGTTGTGATTCTAGGTCAAGATCCTTATCATGGTAATGGGCAAGCAAATGGTTTGGCTTTTTCGGTGAATTCTTCTGTAAAAATTCCTCCGAGTTTACGAAATATTTTCAAAGAGCTAGAAACAGATGTACTAAAGAAAATGCCAACTTCTGGGGATTTATTACCTTGGGCCAAACAAGGTGTTTTTCTATTGAACGATGTTTTGTCGGTCCGTAAGGCTTCTGCAGGTAGCCATAAAAATAAGGGCTGGGAAACTTTTACCCAAACGATTATACAAACAATTTCGGATCAAAAAGAACATGTTGTTTTTTTGCTTTGGGGGAATCATGCACATAAGAAAGAAAAATTAATCGATACTTCTAAGCATTTAATTCTCAAGTCTGGACATCCATCACCGATGAGTGCTAATCAAGGAAAATGGTTCGGCAATCATCATTTCTCTCAAACCAATTCCTATTTAGAGAAACATAATAAAGAGAAAATCAATTGGTAGAAAGAATTTTCTTTATTATATAAAAAAAAAAAACATCTTCATTTGAAAATGTTTTTTTGTTTCATCAAGGGTTTGTACTCCACAAAGAAGCAGATTTTAGTAATGCTCTTCTAGGAAGTTTTAGGGTTGCAACAATTAATTCGGCAAAATCTTCTGGCTGTAAAACACTCTCTGGGTTACCGTCGGTTAGACCCAATTGTTTGCTCATATCAGAGGCAATTGTAGATGGAGTGAGGGTTGTAACGCGGATATTGTTTTTCCGTACTTCTTTCATCAAAGATTCGTTCATTCCTATTACCGCAAATTTAGAAGCCGAATATGCCGATGTTGTTGGGTTGCCAGCCAAGCCAGCAGTCGACGACACGTTGAAAATATCTCCTTCATTTTTCTCGATCATTTGCGGGAGAATTTCACGTGTTACATAGTACATTCCGAGTACGTTGGTGAGTAAAATATTTTCCCAATCACTTTCTTCCATTTCTAGTAAAGTACCAAATTTAGAAATTCCTGCATTATTCACTAGAATATCGAATGGCCCAAAATCTTCAGTTAATTTCGTAAGTGAAGAGTGTACTTCTTCACGATTTTTAATGTCAAAAATTGCATAGGTTGCTCGTACGCCAAGTTCTTGCAATTCTGTTACTACTTTTTTCAGTAGGTCTTTGTTTCTTCCTGTAATTGCTACATCTATTCCTTCTTTTGCAAAGGCCAAAGCAATTGCTTTCCCCAAACCTCTGCTGCCTCCAGTAATCAAGGCTTTTTTAGTATTCAACATGGTGTTTTATTTATAATTTATTTGGTTATTATATTGACTTTTCCATAGGATGGAAAACAAGTTTAGTAATTCTTTAGAATGTGAAATTACTAAAAAATATCAAAATCCGATTTGAAGATTTAATCCTAGAGAAGCGTATTTCTTTTTTCGTTGTTTAGTATATTTTATGCATTATTAGTTATTTATCATTATTTGTAAACGCTATAAATTGTTATTTCCCGAAAAAGATAGGGATAGAAAAAGTAATCAAATCTCGATGATGGTTTGTGCGATGTGATGATGTGGTTGTAATAGATTGGTAATAGTATTATTTTAATACACCATTTTTTTAGTCGTAAGGTTTTGCAGGTCGAATACATTTCCATTGAAAATGTTAAGATCTACAGTGCCTTTTATTCCTTTTACAGAGCCATTTTCGGAGAATTGCCAAAAAAGCCATTTTTCTTTGGGTTGAGTTACATCAAAATTATAGTTCGCAATCCAAAGAGGATAATCGCTAAAATGCTCATTTAGGATGTGTTCATAATATTTATCATACGAATAAATGATTGGTTTCACGTCGTAATACTCTTCGATAATCTTTAGCCAATTTTTCAGTCCTTTGATTAAGTTTTCTTTTGTCTGAATAGTAGGGTATTCTTCTATATCAAGAACTGGCGGTAAATCTCCGGGTGAAAGACTAACTTTTGCAATAAAATTAAGTGCTTGCAATTCTGATTCTTCGTCTGGTCGATAATAATGATATGCACCACGAATGAGATTTTTTTGTTTTGCTTTCTTCCAGTTGGAAGTAAACTTTTTATCGGCTCCATCTTTTCCCATTGAGGCACGGACTACTACAAAGTTTATAGGGTAGAGATGGTTAATTTTTTCTACTGATTCCCAATGAATTTCACCTTGATATTGAGAAATATCTATTCCAAAACATTTGTCTCGATGATTTTTCATCAACTCTATATTGCGTTTATCAAATGTCGTAAGTTCTTTATTTTTCAAGTATACCGGATTTTTTATCAGTCGATAAGCAGCAAAAAGTAGTAAGATCGTAATGAAAATAGCCAGTACCCACAGCGCAACTTTCCTTGTCATAAATCGAAAACTCTATGCATATATTATAATTAAAAAAATCCTACCATTTTTCTGGACGGTAGGATTGGTATGGTTTTCTGTAAAATATGAAAAATTATTTCACTGTTTTTCCTTTTACACGGAAAATTTTTCTTGGAGATTTTTCATCATTACTATAAATGGTCACTGTTTTGCTAAAATCCCCTTCTACATTTCCTGCTGCATATTGTATTTTTATTTCTCCTGTTTTTCCTGGTGCAATAGGTTCTGTAGGGAAAGAAGGGACGGTGCATCCACAAGAAGGTTGTACTTTTTGGATAATTAATGGTTTGCTCCCTTCGTTTTTAATGACCATGACAGCATTAGTTTTAGATCCTACCGCTACATTCCCCAATTCTACATTTTCAGTGGCCAAGCCTATTTGTTGTGCAGACAGATGGGTAATACCCCAAAAAAATCCTGCAACGATTAATATTTTTTTCATTTGTTTTATTTTTTCTAATCAAATATAAAAAAGTTTTATAACTATTTTTATTATTGATGTTAAATTCAAAATCCGTTCCAAAAATAATATTTAACAGAAAGGATATTAATCTTTCAGGTTGATAGTTAGTATTTTAGATAAATTATTCGGTGTGATATAGCCCGAGTAACTCCATTCGATCATTAAATCTGTGGATAATAAAACCCAAAAAGGATAAGCGACTGTTTCGTTTTCTTGTACAAAAGCTTCTACCAAAGTATGTGTTTTTTGATGAGGAAAATCTGGGTTTGGTAGAAATTCTCTTTGTAGAAAATGATAGGATTTATCGCTTTCGGCATCCAATTCGATGAAATAAAAATCGTTTTCTAAAATAGCCAATAATTTTTGGTCTTGATGGATTTTTTTGTTTTGCAACAAACAGTATCCGCACCAATCAGTTGTAAATTCGATTAGAATAGGTTTAGGATTTTGAGCAAAGGCAGCGTTCAATTGTGCTAAATCCTGTTGTGCATTTGCCCAAATCATCCCAAATAGAGTAATGAGGAAAGTGATGTTTTTCATCCTACAAAATAACTAAAATATGGTATAACGAATTCCTGCAAAGCCTCTAATTCCTTGCATTGGTGTATAGCTATAATCGTTCGGTTCGAAGATGACATCGGTTCTGCCTGGAGGAGGAGTTACCCCATTTCCGGGTTCACCGAATGGATCCCACCAACGAGCAATCGCATCATTTTTCGGTAATACATTGAAGAGGTTTTTAGCTCCGAAATAAATTTCTAAGCCTGAAGCCATTTTTTTGGTAATCTGTAAATTAGCTATCAACGTGCTAGGAGAATATTCGGGTCTATAATCATTTTCTACACGAGGTAATCTCATCGGACCATTGAAAACACCGGTGAAATCAACTGAAAATCCTTTTCGGAAAGTGTAAGAAGCCAAGAAATTTCCCGACCATTTTGGCGCATGATATTGTACTTCTTTTTCACCTTCTTCTTTGGCAAAAACATCCATGTAAGTTCCGCCAAGCATTAATTTGAGGGGAAATTCGAAGGCTGCTTCAACATTCAGAGAAATACCTTGCGAGATAGCATGTCCGTCTAAATTATCGTATATAATTTTTGTCTGATCGGTGTCGGTATCGGCAATAATTTTATTGGTGAAATATGAATAGAAAGCAGTTAAATCAAAATTCAATCCGGCAAAATTTGTCGGTAGTTTGAATACATAATTTAGGTTCCCATTGTATGATTTTTCAGGTTTCAGTTCGTTCTCAAAAACCACAGTTCTTGCGCCTGTTAATGCTCGGTGATCTTCTGTGAAGACGTTGACAACACGGAATCCTGTACCAAAACTCGCGCGCAAAGTGTGGTGTGGATTGGGTGAGAATTTATAAGCCACTCGCGGAGAATGAATACTTTTGTGGGTTTGATCATAATCATACCGATAACCTAAAAGCAATTTATTTTCAGGGTTCAAAGTCCATTCATCTTGTATAAAAATTCCGAAAATCGGGGTTTTATTTGGGTTGTTTTTTAGGAGATTATCGTGCTCATCATACCAACCGGTTCCACGTGTATCATCGTCATAATAGGTGTATTTGTAGGATGCACCCAAGAGTAAACTGTGTTGATTGATGGTTTTGTCCCAATAGGTTTGTCCGAAAACAACTTGTTGTTTGGCCTGATAAGATTCGGGGCCGTAAAAAGAATTCTGCTGATGCCAGTTGTAAGAAAATTGTGAAAATATTTTTTCTTTGGTTGGCCATTGATACATCCCAATTGCTTCTACCCGGTTTGTCATAATACTTTCGCCATATACTTCTTCGCCTCCACGATGAAGTTTCCTTTTCCAATTTGTTTCACCGCCCCAGCGATCCTCATACAAATAGCGCAAAGCCAAACTTGCTGTTTTGTTTTCAGGTCTTTGCAACGTCCATTTATTGAAAACCGAAATGCGATCTTGAAGTGTGACATCGGTGAAACCGTCGTGGTTATTGTCTTTTCTTTCTCCGAATTTGAAATAATTAAAACCCAATAAACTATGAGCTTTTTTACCAATATTCGCTTTGAAACCTCCGTCAATATTGGTTTCTAACCAAGTAGTGGTAAAGGCATCAAGACTAAGCGTTGGTGCTGTGCTTGGGTTTTTGGTAATAACGTTTATTATCCCACCCATCGCCTCTGTACCGTACAAGGAAGAAGCTGGACCTTTGACAACTTCTATTCTATCGACTAAACTATTCGGAATTCCACTCAACCCATAAACCGTAGAGAGTGAAGAAACAATTGGCATTCCGTCGATTAGTACCATCGTGTATGGTCCCTCCATACCGTTGATGTGGATGTCGCCCGTGTTACAAACATTGCAATTGAGTTGTGGTTGTACACCATTGATTAGCTGAACAGCATCGAAAAGAGAAGGGGTAGGATTTTTTTTGAAAAAAGCTGGTGTATAAATTTCAATGGGTACCGGACTATCCGATTTTTTCATCGGTTTCATGGTTCCGGTAATCACTACTTCATCGAGATTATTGCTGTTGTTATCTGTAATGGTATCTTTAATCGGCTCTTGCGCTAATACAAAAGCACCAAAAAGTAATGAAATAGGTATAGAATAAAACTTCATATTTATAATATTGAATTAAAATGTTAGGCAAATCTAATAATTATAATTTAATTACCTAATAATAGTAAATGCAAATTGTTCTTTTTATCTTTGTTTCATGAATTCATCAATCGAAGAAAACTACCTAAAAGCCTTATTTCATTTGTCGAAAAATGGAGTAGAAGAGGTGGCTGTGAAAGAATTGAGTGAGTGGCTCAATATTAAAATGCCAACGGTAAATAGTATGATGAAAAAGTTGGCCGAAAAAGAATTGGTATATTATACCAGTTACAAACCTTTGAGGTTAACCCAAAAAGGATTGATAAAAGCTGCTTTAATTGTTCGTAAACATCGATTAACCGAAATGTTCTTAGTAGAGAAAATGGGCTTTGGTTGGGAAGAAGTCCATGAAGTTGCCGAGCAAATAGAGCATATACAGAGCACTTTATTTTTTGACAAAATGGATCAGATGTTAAATTACCCAAGATTTGATCCACATGGTTCACCAATTCCAGATAAACAGGGTAATTTAATTCAGTTGAATTATAAAAAACTATCGACAATACCTACCAATACAATTGTAGAAATCTGTGCGGTAACCAATTCATCGGATGATTTTTTGGTATTCTTAAATTCGAAAAACTTGCAACTTAATGACCGCATAGAAGTTTTGCAGGTAGAAGATTTTGATGGAACAATGACGATAAAAATCTTAAAAAATAATGCAATAGAAGTTCTAAGTGAACATGTAACAACTAAACTACTCGTAAACGAATATAAAACAGATAATTCTCAAACTAATCGAAAAGATTAATTTAAAATTTAATTATACATATCAGAAAGAAAAGTAAACACATGGAAATAGCATCAAAATATACTCCGCAAGCCGTTGAAGAAAAATGGTATAACTACTGGTTAGAGAACAATTATTTTCGCTCTACACCAGATGAAAGAGAACCCTATACCATTGTCATTCCACCACCCAATGTTACTGGTATCTTGCACATGGGGCATATGCTAAATAATACTATACAAGATGTACTTATTCGTAGAGCGAGAATGCGGGGCTATAACGCATGTTGGGTACCAGGCACAGATCATGCTTCTATCGCAACAGAAGCAAAAGTTGTAGCTAAACTCAAAGAACAAGGGATTTCTAAAGAAGAAATTGGTCGAGAAAAATTTTTAGAACATGCCTGGGAATGGACTCACGAATATGGAGGAGTAATATTAGATCAACTAAAAAAACTTGGTGCATCTTGTGATTGGGACCGAACACAGTTTACAATGAACGAAAGTTTATCAAAAGCTGTACAACAAGTTTTTGTTGACTTGTACAATAAAGGACTTATTTATCGCGGATACCGAATGGTAAACTGGGATCCAGAAGCCAAAACAAACATCTCAGATGAAGAAGTTATATACAAAGAAAAAAACGGGAAATTATACCACCTCAAATATCAGGTAGAGGGAACCGATCAATATATCGTTGTAGCAACTACGCGCCCAGAAACTATTTTTGGTGATACAGCAGTATGCATCCATCCAGAAGATGAACGTTACCAATGGCTAAAGGACAAGGAAGTAATCGTACCGATTGTCAACCGAAAAATAAAAATTATTCAAGACGAATATGTCGATTTAGAATTTGGTACAGGTTGCCTAAAAGTAACACCAGCACATGACCATAATGACTATAATTTAGGAACAAAACATAATCTAGATTTTATTGATATTTTTACCGATGATGCTAAACTCAACGAAAACGGTTTGCATTATCAAGGAATGGACCGATTCAAAGTTCGAAAAGAAATTGAAAAAGAATTAGAAGAAAAAGGCCTCCTCGAAAAAGTAGAAAATTACACCAATAATGTAGGAACTTCAGAACGCACAGGAGTCGTTATCGAACCAAAAATTTCTGATCAATGGTTTCTGAAGATGGCCGATTTGGCCAAACCTGCATTGGATAATGTAATGAATGATGTAATAAAATTTCATCCACCAAAATTTAAAAACACCTACAGAAATTGGATGGAAAATATTACCGATTGGAATATTTCTCGACAATTATGGTGGGGACATCAAATACCCGCCTATTTCTACGGTGAAGGTAGCGAAGATTTTGTGGTAGCGATGACAATTGAAGAGGCATTGACTTTGGCACAAGAAAAAACCAATAATCCGAATTTAATGCAATCTGACCTGAAACAATCAGAAGACGCCTTAGATACTTGGTTCTCATCTTGGTTATGGCCCATTTCGGTTTTTGATGGAATCAATAACCCGAAAAATGATGAAATCAACTATTATTATCCAACCCAAGACCTAGTAACAGGTCCTGATATTATTTTCTTTTGGGTAGCGAGAATGATTATGGCGGGGTACGAGTATTTAGACGAAAAACCCTTCGAAAATGTCTATTTCACTGGAATTGTTCGGGATAAGTTAGGAAGAAAAATGTCAAAATCGTTAGGTAATTCTCCAGACCCTGTAGAATTGATAAATGAATTTGGTGCAGATGCAACACGAATGGGAATGTTGCTAACAGCACCTGCGGGAAACGATTTACCTTTTGACGTAGAACTATGTGTACAAGGCAGAAATTTTGCCAATAAAATCTGGAATGCTTTCCGTTTGATCAAAGGATGGGAAATTGACCAGAATGCCCAACAGTCCTCTACACAAGCAACAGCAGTACAATGGTTCGCGCATCGTTTTCAGCAAGCCTTGGCCGATATCGAGCATAATTATGAGCAATACCGTTTATCAGATGCATTGATGACGATTTATAAATTAATTTGGGACGATTTCTGCTCTTGGTATTTAGAGGCCATAAAACCTAATTATGGTGATCCGATCGATGCAAAAACATATCATTCTACCATCGGATTTCTAGAAGAAGTATTGAAGGTTTTACATCCATTTATGCCTTTCCTTACCGAAGAATTGTGGCAAAATATCCAACCAAGAAAAACAGATGAAGCATTAATTATCGCAAACTATCCTACTGTGAAATCATTCGATGAAACGATCATAAAACGCTTTGCCAATACCCAAGAGGCAATAACAGCGATTCGTGGGTTACGATCAGAAAAAGGAATGTCGCCAAAAGAAGCTTTGGATGTGTTTACAGAAAACAAAACAGATGATTTGATTTTTGTAGAGGTATTTAAAAAATTAGGAAATGTACAAGAACTTTTACACGAGCAGAAACCAGAAAAAGGATTTGCTTTTCGAGTAGGAACAGTAGAGTTTTTAGTACCCGTTACAGACAATATTGATTTGGATGCTGAGCGTGAAAAATTGACCAAGGAATTAACGTATTTCCAAGAATTCTTACAATCGGTGAGAAAAAAATTGAGCAATGAAAAATTTGTTCAAGGTGCTCCCGAAGCTGTGGTGAATGCCGAAAGGAAAAAAGAAAGCGATGCCTTAGAGAAAATCGCACAAATAGAAGAACAATTGGCAAGTTTATAACATAGCATCAATAACCAAAAAAAAATCCATCGCATTGCGATGGATTTTTTTCTTCTGTAACTTTGGTAACTGTACAGAGAAATTTGGCAACGTAAATTTGTGTTAGAAATTATAAAAAATATAAGACTATGTTTTTCCAACACATTTACGAAAAATCTTTAGCTCATTCGAGTTATTTAATCGGGTGCCAAGTAGAAGGAACCGCAATGGTAATCGACCCGAAACGTGATATCGATACCTATTTAGAAATTGCTGCCGAGCAAAATCTCACCATAACCCATATTGCAGAAACCCACATCCATGCCGATTATCTTTCGGGGAGTCTAGAGTTGGCACATGTTACTGGAGCAAAAATGTATCTTTCAGACGAGGGTGGATCAGATTGGCAATATTCTTTTGACCATATAGGGCTAAAAGATGGTGATGTGATAAAGTTAGGAAACCTATCTTTCGAGGTGATGCATACCCCAGGACACACACCAGAAAGTTTGAGTTTCTTGCTCACCGATCATGCAGCAACTGAAGAGCCAGTGATGTTATTTACAGGAGATTTTGTCTTTGTAGGCGATATCGGTCGCCCAGATTTATTAGAAGAAGCTGCCGGTTTGGTTGGTACAAAAGAAGTTGGTGCACAGCAAATATTCGAGTCGTTGAAGAAGTTTTATGCACTTCCGGATCATATACAAGTATGGCCCGCACACGGCGCAGGCTCATCTTGTGGAAAAGCACTAGGAGCTGTCGCAAACTCCACTGTTGGATACGAAAAAATACAAAATTGGGCGTTTAAACTAAAAGAAAATAGAGAAGATTTCATTCAATATCTTTTGACAGATCAGCCCGAAGCGCCCTATTATTTTGCGAAGATGAAACAATTGAACAAGCAATTGCGTCCGTTATTGGTAGAAGTTCCTAGAATCCCTCAACTCTCCACTACAGACCTTACTTCTATACGTGCTCATAATCTAAAAATAATTGATACCCGATCGAAAACTGATTATGCCAAAGCTTATTTACCAGACACGATCAATATCCAAAATAATAAAAGCTTCAATACATGGATGGGTTGGATGTTGAATTACGAAGAGCAATTTGTTTTGATTGTACGAGAAGAAGATCTAGACGATGTTACCCGAAAATTAATGAGAATAGGCTTGGATAATGTGTATGGTTATTACACACCAGAACAACTGTTTTGTGAAGGTTGTGAAGCAAAGACGACCAAAATTATAGATGTTTCAACCATCGAGTCGTATATCGGGAAGGATGATATACAAATCTTAGACGTTAGAAGTCAAACGGAGTATACTGTAGGACATTTGCCAGGTGCCAAACACATTTTTGTAGGACATTTACCACAGAAATGGCAAACGTTAGATCCTAAGAAAAAAATCGCATTGTATTGTCAATCAGGTGATAGATCAACAATTGCGCAAAGTTTCTTATTGAAAAAAGGCTTCGATGTAGAAAACTATACAGAAGGTATGAGCCAGTGGAAAACCTTGAATAAAATCATCGAACAATAAAACAACCATTAGTTTTTACTATTCAATACTGGTATTTTATAGAATAAGCACTCTAAGAATTTTAGGGTGCTTTTTTTATTTTTAATCACCCAAAAAACTAAAAAGTTTTTCTTGTAAAAAGTATTGACTGAAAATGATATCTTCGGAAAGCGGAATATCCTATCATGAAATCAATATTATTTATCCTAAAAAATTTATCATTCAACCTATGTCGCGAAATGGTCAAAACAATGTTGTCGAATCCATTATTGTTGTTACCAACTGTTTGGGGGACGGTAGAATCGGTTGCTTTTTCCGAACTCAATTATGCCGAAAACCACTCGGGTAGAGGTGTTTCTAATGCATTCCGTCATGCTGCATGGAATGTCTTGATAGCTTATAATTGTTCGTATTTCATTTCACACGAAAAGGCACTTGCTTGGGCAAAAAAAATAACCGACTTGCACGAAGAATGTTTCCGTAATGAAGATTTTGATCGATTGATGGATTTGCACAATAACCAGATTGGTAGGATGATTTATAAAGAAAATATTTCGAAACCTCGCATCAGAAAAAATCTTCTCATCCAGAAAATAGTCGAAAAATCTGAAACTGCACAAGGACTTTCGGATTCTCACAAAATCAGAGAATATTCTACCGAAATGGTTTTTTACAAAGAAAATTAACATAAAAATAGCTTCATGCATTAATGAAGCTATTTTTGTATACACGATTTGGTTGCTACTAAATTATTTCAGTGTCCCAACCATATCTTCTGGTTTCACCCAAGCATCAAAATCTTCTGCAGTTACATAACCTAAACGAACCGCTTCATCTTTCAGAGTTGTTCCGTTTTTGTGTGCAGTTTGTGCAATTTCTGCTGCTTTGTAATAGCCAATTTTGGTGTTGAGTGCGGTTACCAACATAAGAGAGTTTTCTAGTAACTCGTTGATTCTTGTGTGGTTAGGCTCTATTCCTTGTGCACAATGCAAGTCGAAAGAAACACATGCATCTCCTAATAATCTTGCCGATTGTAAGAAGTTGGCGGCCATCATCGGCTTGAAAACATTCAGCTCATAATGGCCTTGTGTACCCCCGATTGTGATTGCAACATCGTTCCCCATTACTTGTGCAGCTACCATGGTGAGTGCTTCACATTGGGTAGGGTTTACTTTACCAGGCATAATCGATGAACCTGGCTCATTTTCTGGAATATGGATTTCTCCTATACCCGAACGTGGTCCAGAAGCTAACATACGAATATCGTTGGCAATTTTATTGAGTGCCACGGCAAGTTGTTTCAATGCTCCATGAGTTTCTACAATAGCATCGTGTGCAGCCAACGCCTCGAATTTGTTTTCCGCAGTTACAAATGGATGACCCGTAAAGTCGGCAATGTATTTTGCAACCAGTACATCATAGCCTTTTGGAGTATTAAGACCAGTTCCTACTGCTGTTCCGCCCAAGGCCAACTCAGATAAATGTGGGAGAGTATTTCTTAGAGCTTTTAGCCCATGATTCAATTGAGCAACATAGCCTGAAATTTCTTGCCCCAAAGTAATCGGCGTTGCGTCCATTAAATGCGTACGACCAATCTTCACAACTGACATGAACTCTTTAGATTTTTTTTCTAAAGTGTCGCGTAATTGTTCTATGCCTGGAATTGTGATTTCTACTACTGCTTTGTAGGCAGCTATATGCATCCCCGTTGGGAAGGTATCATTCGATGATTGAGATTTATTTACATCGTCATTGGCTTTGAGAACTGGTTCACCTTCACCAATTTTGTGTCCGGCCAGAACTTGTGCGCGGTTAGCAATTACTTCATTTACATTCATATTCGATTGTGTACCCGAACCAGTTTGCCAAATAACCAACGGGAATTGATCGTCTAGTTTCCCGGCCAGAATCTCATCACATACAGCAGCAATTGCGTCTCGTTTTTCTTCTGGTAAAACACCCAACTCAGCATTTGCATAAGCAGCTGCTTTTTTTAGGTATGCAAAACCTTCGATAATTTCATGCGGCATAGAACCTTCTTCCCCAATCTTAAAGTTGTTATGAGAGCGTTCTGTTTGAGCACCCCAATATTTATCAGCAGGTACTTTTACTTCACCCATGGTGTCTTTTTCTATTCTATACTCCATTGTTTGTTTTTTTATGATTTTTATTGAGTTTAGACAAAGTTAAGAAACTGTTCTCGCTAAAGAAAGTGATAAGTATTAGTTTTATATTAAAATTTATTTTTATACATTTGTCTTTATAAAATATTAGGAGCTATGATTCAATTTTTAGGATTCTTATTCTTTTTAACGATTGCTATTTGTGGATTTTGGGGAATTATATTCTTAGCCACCTTTGCAATTTCTTGGATACCTTTCTTTTTAGATAACTTGAAAAAGGAAAAAAAAGGGATTGTTACGGCTGAGCCTACAAGACCAACCTTACCTAATCAGCAAGGTGTTACTGTATTGTACAAAAAATAAATATTTTTTATATCCAAAATACAAAACGTCTTAGCAACGCTAAGACGTTTTTTTTAGTTTCTCAATTTGTCGTTAGGCTATTAAAAATTAAGAAACTTGACTCCGATTGTAAACCATTGGGTTGGGAGAGGAATTGCACCAACCTCTCGGTATTCGGCTTTGAAGATGTTTTGACCGTCTAGGTAAAATGTCAGATGTTCCTTAAGACGGTAACTCATCCTTGCATCCGTAACCCAATAAGAATCGCCCGCATATCGCTCGTGGAAACGATTTGTTACACCCAAAGAGAAATCGGCAATCGAAAATCTTATCATATTTGTTACTTGATGTTTTAGGCTATTTATCTTATATTTTGAAGCATATTCATCTGCAACTTGGGTGAAATTGCTATCCAAGTATGCATAACTTAGATTAAAATTTATCGACTTGTTTTGATCTAAACGCCATAAATAATTGGTTCTAATGTTTACACCATTGGTTTTTAAATTACCAAAATTATTTGCTTGCCATGGTTCACTTGTATCTAAACGAACCCAATCGATAAAATCATTAATTTTTCGATGAAAATAGAAGGCTTCTGCAGAAAATCTATTTTTAGCCCATTTGAAACCTGTTTCTGTCTGAAATGCTTTTTCTGGTACGACATTGGGGTTTCCGATATTGCCTGGTCGTTGGTCTAGATAAAGGTCTGTAAAAGAGGGAATACGTTGACTACTACCAATATTCCCTACCCATTTCAGTCCTTCTACTATTTGGTAACTCATATCAATTCCTGGGAAAAATTGCCAACCATATTTATTATTATAATTGGTGTAAAAACCTAAATTGGTGTTGAATTTTTCGGTCCAATCTACTTTGTATTCACCATAAACACCAAGGTTGTTTCGGGTATGTTCCCCAATGGCTGTCGAGTTGATTTGCTCGTGTCTATATTCGACACCAAACCCAAGTATTCCTTTTGATAATTGATAGGTCGAATTGACTTCTGCCCCAATTGCGTTAGAATAATGCTTGCTTCTTGCCTTGTCTAGATGATGTTTTAGGTATCGATAATCGTCAAAATTATATCGATAATTTACTTGTGGTTTCAGTGTGAATCGATCGTTTATTCTATGGTTGGATTGAAGTGCCCCAATAAACGTTTCGACAATTTCCTTAGAATCTTTATCGCCCGGAGCTGCATAAAAACCATTCGCACCAAATCCATTTTTCACATAACCTAAACTGGTCTGTAAATTATTGTCTGCATTGAGTTGGATTTGATTTTGATAATATAGTTTGTTGTTTTCGAAACCAGTATTGTATCTATATCCATTGCTTTTATCATGCGATGCAAACAACATATGTTGATGTTTTTCCTGATAAATAGCACCTCCTAATTGTACTCCTCTTGCACTGTAGTTTTCGGAAGTTTTTTCAACATTTTCATCAAAATTGGTACCGAAATACGTCTGTGCATAAATACCCGATTTTTGAGGTTTTCGTGTAATGATGTTGATAACACCCGTAAGACTATTGTTCCCATACACACGTGCAGCTGGACCTCGTACCACTTCTATTTGTTCAATTGCTTCTACAGGTATCGGTAAATTCAATACATTGTGAGCCGTCTGATGATCAGATATTTTTACTCCGTTTACCAAAACCAATGTTTGTTCGAAGCTTCCTCCGTCCATGCTAATATCGGCTTGTGAACCGAAAACTCCTCGCTGACGCAAATCTACACCATTGGCATATTGCAATACTTCTTGTAGAGTTTTTGCAGGTAATTTTTCAATCTCTGTACGTGTAATTACATTGACATTACGGTTTTCTTTAGATAAAGGGGTATGAAATCGGTTACTACTAATAATAACTTCCTTTACCTGTATGGTATCTTGCGGGATTTGAGCAAATCCCAATGTACTAATAAGAGTTGTAAGAGTACATATTACTTTTCTCATGTTCTATTTTTATTTTTCGCCACAAAAATACTATCTTGCCGTACTATAAGAAGGTGCCAGTTTATAGAATATGAGTAGTCCGGTAGAAATCCCGATACAATCGCTTGTACAATTAGATTCTACAAGTAAAACACCCATTTATTTACAAATAACGACACAATTAATCAATGCAATTCAACGCCAGTTTTTGCTACATGGGAACCGATTGCCTGGTACACGACAGATGAGTAGTTTACTCAAAGTACATCGAAATACAATCGTAAAAGCCTATGATGAATTAGAAGCACAAGGTTGGATAGAAATTACCCCCAACGTGGGATGTTTTGTTATGGCAAAACTAGAACATGAAAAAGTTCGTTTTCAGCCAAAAAATGCATCATTACAACTTTATCCATCGCAATGCGGTTTTCAGTTCGATAAGTCGACCGTATTAGATTTCCCTGCAGATAATGAAGATAATTTATTGAGTCTGAACGATGGTTTGCCTGATATTCGTTTAACGGAAGTGGCACTAAGTTCGCGTCTTTATTCTTCGAATTTGAATAGGAAAACTAATCGATTTTCTTTTGCTCAAACATCTATAAATGGTAATCTTTATTTCCGGAAAAATCTTAGCAATTATCTCAATTTATCACGAGGTTTACATATATCGTCCAACCAAATAACCATTACTCGAAGTCTAGAAATGTGCATTTACATTGCGACTGAGATTATTCTTCGACCAAAAGATATTGTCATTGTGGGTGCATTAAGTTATTATGTTCCGAATATGATATTCAATCAGAAAGGAGTAACAGTAAAGACGATTCCTGTCGATGAAGAAGGTTTGGATGTGGATGCTTTACGAGTTATTTGTGAGGAAAAAACAGTCAGAATGGTGTATTTAACGCCACATCATCATTATCCGACAACTGTAACCTTGAGTGCTGCAAGAAGAATTGCTTTACTAGAGTTGGCCGAAAAGTATGGATTTGTCATTTTAGAGGATGATTTTGATTATGATTTTCATTTCGATCGACATCCACTTTTACCCTTAGCAAGTGCCGATCAATATGGGCGTGTAGTATATATCGGTTCTTTCGGTAAATCATTGGCGCCAGGTTTTCGGACTGGTTTTATGGTAGCACCAGAAGATTTCATTCTCGAAACCAAGAAATATCTCAACATTCTCGATCGCCAAGGAGATGTACTGATGGAGCAGGTTTTGGGCGAATTGATCGAAGAAGGGAATATACATCGTTATCTGAAAAAAGCAAATAAAATTTATAAAGAAAGACGTGATTTTTTGGCCGAATTATTAGAAAGAGAATTAGCTTCTGAAGTCCGATTTACATTGCCTAGTGGTGGATTGGCAGTTTGGTTAGAATTCATCAATCCAATAAATCTAATGAAATTAAAAGAAAGTGCAAAAGAACTGAAATTGTTCATCCCGCAACATATTCTGTATCAGAATCAGCATGTTTCGGCTATGCGAATGGGCTTTGGTCATATAAATTTGGAGGAAATTCGAGAAATAGTATTTATTTTAAAGCTCGCTATTATTCAATCAAAATTAAAATAATTATATCTTTACCCTACAATAAAATGAAAGAAAAAACAATGAAGTTAGTACCAAGTGAAGTAGATCAGTTTAATCCTCAAATTCATAATGATCAAACGACGTGGCCTCAGATAACGGTTTTCAATCAGTTGCACCACGGTTTAGTGAGCAAAGATCAGAAATATGGACTTATTAATCCCGATGGAGAAGTAATTTTCGATTTGGTTTATGATAAAATAATTCCGGCAAATAATAGTCGTTATGGAGTTGTAAAAGACGGTAAATGGGGATTTGTCGATACAGAAGAAAATGTGATTATTCCGTTAGAATACGATTTGACTTCTGATTTTTTCGATGGTTTGTGTGCCGTTAAATTGAATGAGCGATGGGGATATATCAATGAGCAAAATGAAGTTGTAATACCAATCGAATATGACGGATGTAGCGATTTTAACAATGGTTTTGCAGGTGTCGCTAAAGACGGGAAATGGGGAGCAATCAACAAACAAAATGAAATAGTTATTCCGTTCGATTGGCATTATATGTTGTCGATCGGTAATGGATATTTCACGATGGGCGAGAAGACCAAAATCAAAGTAGAACGACCAGATATTTTAGCTCGTTATCCTTATTTTGGGACAGCTGATTATTATTTGATAAAGTTTGGGTTGCTTGATATGGAAGGAAAAGTAGTCAGCAAATGTGTTTCGGAAATTCCGATTACGCAATTCGAAAAGGGGCGTCCAGTTGTACGAATAAATTATGAATTTGGTACACTGGATAATTTCAAGCATTTTATCAAAAAACCAAAATACAAAGCAAATAGTTACGACCTGAAGATTTTGAGAAGACTTGGTGTAATCGAGAAATAAACATATTATATGAACACAATAAATTGGCAAACTGTAAAGGAATATGAAGATATCACGTTCAAGAAATGTGATGGTGTTATGCGAATTGCTTTTAATCGTCCGGAGGTTCGAAATGCTTTTCGACCAAAAACTGTTTTCGAATTGTTAGATGCTTTTCAATTGGCAGAAGAAGATCGAGAAGTTGGTGTAATTTTACTCACTGGCGAGGGACCATCGCCAAAAGATGGAGGATGGGCTTTTTGCTCTGGAGGTGATCAACGTGTTCGTGGTAAGAAAGGCTATGAAGGAAGCGATGGTATAGGACGTTTGAACATTCTAGAAGTTCAGCGCCTTATTCGGTTTTCGACCAAAGTAGTTGTTGCGGTGGTAAATGGTTGGGCTGTTGGTGGTGGACACTCGCTACATGTGGTTTGTGATATGACTTTGGCTTCTAAAGAGCACGGAATCTTTAAACAAACAGATGCCGATGTTGCGAGTTTTGATGCAGGTTATGGTTCGGCATATTTAGCCAGACAAGTTGGGCAAAAAAGAGCACGAGAAATATTTTTCCTTGGGATGGATTATTCTGCACAAGAAGCATACGATATGGGGATGGTAAACTTGGTAGTACCACACGATGAGCTAGAACAAGTTGCTTTTGACTGGGCTCAGGAAATATTAACCAAATCGCCAACAGCTATAAAAATGTTGAAATATGCATTCAACTTAATAGATGATGGTTTGGTCGGACAGCAAATATTCGCTGGAGAAACAACACGTTTTGCTTATGGAACTGAAGAAGCAGAAGAAGGAAGAAATGCATTTTTAGAAAAAAGAAAACGTGATTTTTCTAAATTCAGATAATTTCTCATCTCTACACTTGAGGATGAAAATAAAATAGCGACGTGCGAATGTCGCTATTTTATTTTCGGTTCGACTTTTTTTTTCTATCGATTGTAGAGTCTTTTTTCTGACAAAAAAATTATTTCTTTATAATCTTTTTTGTAAATGTTTTATCATCAATTTTTACTTTTAGGATATACATACCGTTTCCTAGGTCAGAAATATCTATAGATTTATCATTATTCATTTTTATCATTATTTTAGAACCTTGTAAATCATATAAGTTGACTGATGTAATGTTCTGTGCCTCAATGTATATTTTTTCTGATGATGGATTAGGATATACTTTTATCTGATGAGATTTTCCTATGTTCGATATTGAGAGATTTTCTTTAGAAGATGCAGAAAAGCTAAACGATGAATCTATAGATTTCACACTCCAATAAATATTTTCATGATTATCATCTAGCTCTAAAAACCATGACGGAGTCGTAACTATATATTTTGCTATATCATGTGATCCAGATGAAGAACCAACGTTTATTTCGTATCTTAATGCTTTGGTAGGTGTTTTATCATCGGTTGCACCCTCCCAAGAGAAATAGTATTTATTATTATTTTTTTCAAGGTATAAGTTTGTTGGTGGAGTAGGTGGTAGATTTTTTTCGGCAGAGGTGTTCTTAAATAATTTGTTCAAGGAAGGCATATCGGGATCAGACCAGTCAAAGCCAGACATCAACACATCCAAATGATTGTCATTGTTGAAATCAAATAAACGTATTGTTCCATTGCTTCCCAAATTGTATAAACCTGTATCCAAAGCTTTATTAAAATTTTCTTCATCGGGGTTGTAAATAAATATTTTTACATGACCTTCATAATTATCATCGTTCCCGATTATGATAAAGTCATAGTATCCATCGTTATTCAAGTCACCAACATCAACGCTAGCTCCATTTAATCCTTCGGCATTGATAACGGTTGGAGTGAAAAAACCATTGCCATCATTCCACAAAACAGATAAATATTCGTTCGAGTCCTCATCTGTACCTGTAACAACTAAATCTAAAAAACCATCTGCATTGAAATCAGCATATGCTAATTTCCCGTCAATTATACCATTTAGTTTCTGAGAAATCTCTAATGTGCCTTGATTGTTTTTATAGATAGTGAAGGTTGGCTCTTGGTTTTCATCATAGCCGAATACTGCAGCATCGAGAAAATTATCGTTGTTGAGGTCAAGAATTTTGAAACTTCCGTTTTGTGTTCCTGGTAACCAACCATGTTCTATGTTAAAGTCTTTGCCAGTATTGGTATATAAATCTAGTTTATACACAAAGCCTTTACCATCAATAAACTGTACTCCATTTATTGCATAATCTTGTTTTCCGTCATGATTGAAGTCAAACACTTCTATAGACCCATATATTTTTCCAGGAATATTTTTTATCATCTCAAAGCCATTGCCGTTGTTGCGAAATCTATATTGTTGATAATTCACTATATCTCTATAACTGAGACCTGTTGATACAACATCTAACAATCCATCATTATCAAAATCTATAAACTTAATATCACCCAAATGTGTAGAGTTATCACCCAATTCACCATAAAGTTCGAAAACTCCATTGTTATTTCGGTAAATCTCATTATGTGTCTTATCCACATCACCGCTCATATCACTGTCAATTGCTCCGTTCATAATTACGTCCAGAAATCCATCTCCATCAAAATCACCTATATCAGCTGAAGAATAATAATAATTTTTTAGATTAGTATTGACTTCGGTAAACATTTGTGCTTTCATCCCAAAAGGCAAAAGAACCAAAAGAGGAAAAACTTTTTTCATAATCATTATTTTTAATTAGTCTAAATAAAATATAAAAATAACACAAGAATAACTTTCAATAAGAATTTCTAGACCTGATATTTGTCATTCAAGCAAATGCAGTAGAATCTTCTAACTAGTAAAACTGTAGAGTAAGAGTTAATTACAGATAAAAAAATATTAATTTAAGTAGCAATAATAAAAAGCTTTTTCATTAAACTCTATTAAAAATAATGGTAATGGTACAGATTATGTAGAAGGCATATCAAGAATAAGTATTATAAATAGTTGCACTATGAAAATTTGGATAAGAATTATTGGGTTTGTATTTATAGCTTCAATGTTTTCGGCTTGCACCGTTCATCATCATTATGACTCGAAACCGAAAAAACACAAATCAATGCCACCGGGACAAAAGAAAAAAGTATACGGGACAAAATCTGCTAAACCTTTTGCACCTGGTCATCAAAAAAAGTACAAAGTAAAACCTCCTCATAAAAAAGTAAAACCACCTCACAAAAAACGTCCTTAAGAATCATCAAATTAATTTTGCTTAAGTTTTATTAGTAAAATATTTGTAATTCAACGAAATACGTACGTTTTTTTGAGCAAGATTTGTATTTTATTATCAGTAAATTTATAAAGTAAAAAGAATTAAAAAAATAAAGAACAAAATAGTTATGAAGATAGAAATCTGGAGCGATATCATGTGTCCATTTTGCTATATTGGCAAACGTAATTTCGAAATAGCATTAGAAAAATTCAAAGATAAAAATCACGTACAAGTCGAATGGAAAAGTTTCCAATTGGATCCCAACTTACCAGATATCGCAGCTGATTCGCAAGCCGATTATTTAGCGAAAAGAAAAGGAATGTCTATAGAACAGGTCGAGGGACTGTTGCAACATGTAACACAATCGGCAAAAGCTGTTGGCCTAGATTATCAGCTGGATAAAGCAATAATGGTAAACTCTTTCAAAGCGCATAGACTAATCCAGAAGGCCAAAGAAAAAAATATAGGAGATAAAGCAGAAGAAGTTTTTTTTCAGGCTTTTTTCATCGACTCTAAAAACATTGCTGACCTCGAGGTTCTTTCGCAATTAGGTAAAAAAATCGGATTATCGCCAACCGAAATAGATGAAGCTTTATCCGATGATCGTTTTGCCTATTTGGTGAATCAAGATATACAAGAAGCTCAGAATTTAGGTATAAACGGTGTGCCTTTCTTTGTGTTCGATCGCAAATATGGTATTTCTGGTGCTCAGCCACCGCAAGCATTTGTCCAAACACTAGAAAAAGCATTCGCCGAATGGCGAGAAAAAAACCCAGAAACCAAACTCGAGATTTCTACTGGAGAACAATGTTCTATCGATGGTAATTGTGAATAGGTTTTATACAAGAAATATCAATAAAAAAATCTTTACAGGCTTTTGTTTAATGGTTATTTAATATTTAAAACTCTTCAAATCTTATCAAAAAGTAGTAAATTGATATTGAAATTGAAAATAATAATACTAAACGTTAGAATAAAAATATGGTAGGAAATATAAAAAATGTTACCGTAGCCGGTAGTGGAGTTTTAGGTTATCAGATTGCCTTTCAGACAGCTTTTCATGGATTTCATGTTACGGTTTATGATATTAGTGAAGAAATTTTAGACAAAGCAAAAGCTAAATTCGAGGAGTTAGCCAAAAATTTTAGAGCAGATTTGCAGGCAACGGATGAGCAAATAAAAACAGCGAAAGAAAATATAGAATATTCATCCGATTTGAGGAAAGCAATAGAAAATGCCGATTTACTCATCGAATCTATACCGGAAAATATTCAGATCAAAACAGAGTTTTATCAGCAGTTGGCAAAAATTGCACCAGAGAAAACAATCTTTGTGAGTAATTCGTCTACTTTATTACCGAGCCAGTTCGCAGCATATACAGGAAGACCCGAAAAGTTTCTCAATCTCCATTTTGCTAATCGGATATGGCTTCATAATACTGCCGAAATTATGTCACATTCTACAACACAAGAAGAAGTGCGAAAAGAAATCGAGCAATTTGCAAAAAACATCGGGATGGTTCCGATTGTTGTGAGAAAAGAAGTACCAGGTTATGTTCTCAATTCAATGCTCAGTCCGTTTCTTAGTGCAGCCTTGCAGTTGTGGTTAGGCCAATTTACTACAGCAGAATATATCGATAAAGCTTGGATGAAAGGCACAGGTGCACCAACCGGTCCGATGGCTTTGTACGATATTATTGGACTTACAACGCCATACAATATATATAAATTACAGGTCGAACAAGGTAAAAAAGATGATCAAAAAGTAGTGGATATCCTCGAGAAAACATTTATCAAACCCAACAAACTAGGAGTTTCTACAGGGGAGGGGTTTTATACATATCCTAATGCTGCATGGCAACAAGAAGATTTTTTAGCTGTCCCGAAAGCCGATTTGTCTAAAATAAAAATCAAAAAAGTAGTCATCGCCGGAAGTGGAATTTTAGGTTTGCAAATTGCAGCACAAGCAGCTTTTTATGGATTCGATACCGTAATTTATGATTTGAAAGAAGAAGCACTGAAAGAAGCACAAACACGTTTCGAGCCTTTATTGTTAGAATACCAAAAATATTTGCAGGCAAACGAAAAGCAGATCGAGCAAACAAGATTAAATCTAGAGTTTAGTCATGATTTAGAAAAAGCACTACAAGACGCAGACTTATTGATAGAATCTATCCCAGAAAGTTTAGAAATCAAAGAAAGTTTTTGGATAGAAGTTTCGAAATATGCTCCTGAGAAAACCATTTTTGCAAGCAATTCATCAACCTTGTTGCCGAGTCGTATTAAAGATTTTACTGGGCGTGCCGATCGGTATATTCATTTGCATTTTGCTAATCATATTTTGGTGAGAAATATAGCAGAAATAATGGGTTCGAGCGATACAAGTCCAGAGATTTTTACCAAGATGGTAGAATTTGCCAAAGCAATCAATATGTTACCTATAGAGCTAAAAAAAGAAAGAGCAGGCTATGTCCTCAATTCACTTTTGGTTCCTCTTTTAGTTGCAGGGCTTAGTTTGTGGGCGAATGATGTAGCTGACCCAGAAACGATTGATAAAACATGGATGATTGCGACAGGTGCTCCAATTGGTCCTATGGCAATTCTGGATATCACCGGAATGAATACCAATTATAATGTTCTGAAAAATAATCCCGCCGAATTTATGCATAAGCTTGCCCATAAATTGAAAATCGAGTTTATTGACAAAGGAAATTTGGGACAACAATCGGGGAAAGGATTCTATGAGTACCCGAATCCGGCATGGCAACAAGAAAATTTTCTGAAAGCTTAAATATTAATAGATAATGCACTGGGAAGCACGTTTTCTAGTGCATTATTTTTTTGGTAAAAAAATAGAAAGCGAGCGCTATTTGTAAAACAAATTATGAAACTTCTAAAAGTTCATCACCGAAAATATATCTACCAAATCAATCGTACAATATATAGATTATACATTTTCTCTTAAAAAAACTTGTACAATTCAGTACTTAGTATTGAGAAGTATTATATTTGGTATAAAATTTGTGTTTCGAAAGAACTTTATAAGTTAGATCAAGAAAAAACAATATAAAATAACCGCCACCTGTTTCTATAAACTATAGGACCAGCAAATAAAAAACAGGGTATTGCGGAGCTTGGTTCTATGCGGGTTCGATTCCCAATTCGCGTGGTCGCAGGGCATTTTGCCATATACAACAATGTTGAATAGGGAAGAGTGGACAGTTTCGTCCATCGGGAAAAAGTTTGCAAATTGTAGGATACCGTCGGGCTTCTCGACTCAATACAATTTCCCTTGATTTCGATTTCTTCCCTTATTTATTAATTTTATAATCATAGAAAAGATGTCAATATTTAGAAAGAAATATGAAGTAAAACCAAATACAACAGGTTTTTTTTACCGTAATCATCAATACGAAAAAACGTTGCAAGCTGGGATTTACAAATTTTGGGATTTGAATAATGAAACACAAGTATATATTTTGCCCAATACTCCAAAATTATTAACAATAACCAACCAAGAAGTACTAACAAAAGATAATGTTGCTCTTCGTTTTTCTTTTTATGTTTGGTATATTGTGGAAGATGGAAAAAAATTTCTAGATAGTTTTGCACTCGATCGTCCTATGGAAGAAGTATGGTACGAAGCAGAAAATAAAATTCATAGCATAGTACAACTAGAATTGCGCAATAGAATTGCGGCCTTGGACAGTGAAAGTGTAAATGAGCAAAGGATGGAATTTTCGGATTTCAAAACGAAAGAAATAGAGGAAGAAATTGCGCAATTTGGTATAAGAATAGAAGAAGCTAATCTACGAGATATTACTTTCCCGAGAAACATTCAACAATTATTTGCCAAACATCTCGAGTCGAAAATTCGTGCAAAAGCTGATTTAGAAAATGCCCGTACAACGGTAGCAACTGCCCGTGCATTGAAGAATGCTGCTGACTTGATGAAAGATCATGAGAATATAAAATTCTTCCAACTACTAGAAACATATACCAAAATTGCCGAAAACGGGAAACATACCTTTGTACTTGGTGATTTGAAAGACTGGACAAAAAAATCGGATTAGAATTTTAATCGAGTTTTATACATTAGTGTGATAAACAAAGCAAGAATGTATCCACTTCTTAGGATGATGCATTCTTGCTTTTAGTTAACCCTAAAATATTGCCTGTAAAATGATACAACAGATCAATTTGGATAAAATCGCACAAAAAAAATAGCAACAGATCCTAATCGTTCTACAATAATTTTTCTGCACGATTCTCTAGGCTGCATTACATTATGGCGAGATTTCCAGAAAAAATCGGGAAGATGACCAACTGTAATGTTTTGATGTATGATCGTTTCGGATATGGACAATCGGCAGGATTTCTAACAGAAAAAAGAGATCAAAACTATCTGGAAAAGGAAGCAGATTTATTGATTTCGCTTCTAGATTATTGGAGGCTCGATCAGGTCTATTTATTTGGTCACAGTGATGGATCATCAATTTTACTCATCGCCGCAGGAAAATATCCAGATAGAGTAAAAGGAATTGCGGTTGTCGGTGCGCATGTTTTTGTTGAAACAATCACTATAGAAGGCATTATCAAAGCAAAAGAATCGTACAAAACGACTAGTCTAAAACAAAAATTAGAAAAATATCACGGCAATAAAACAGATGCTTTATTTAGGTCTTGGACAAAAACTAGGACCAATAAAAATTTCCAAACATGGAATATAGAAGTATTCCTGAAGAAAATTACGTGTCCAACTTTAGTCATACAAGGAGAATTAGACGAATTTGGATCCATGAAGCAGGTGAAAAAAATTGTAGAAAATGTTTCTGGTGAAAGCTCTTTTCTTATTGTTCCTAATGCAACACACACTTCTTATAAAGATAATCCAGAAATGGTGCTAGAAAAATCTGTAGAATTTTTTAATTCGATTATAAAATGAACTATTTCTGATCAGTATTTCATTTCTACAATGTAAATTACAAAATTTTTTTAAGAGAATTCCACTGCAAGATTGCTTATAAAGATTTATTTAATGATTGGATAGAAAAATATATAAGGAATGAAGATGAATTAATAATTTTGTAGATCAATTTATCAAGCAAAAACAAAATGAAGTGCAATGGGAATTCAGTACTATTTTGAGATTTTTGGTATATTTTTTTACGGAATTTCAGGTGCTTTAGCAGCCGATGAAAAGTCTGGTAAAGATTGGTTCGGAGTAACTTTTACAGCTTTTGTTACAGCCATCGGAGGCGGAACAATTCGAGATGTATTGTTGGGATCATTCCCAATTTCTTGGATAAAAGACGTCAATATGCTCTACGCAGTTATGCTTGGTATTATCATGGCTGCACTTTTCTATAAATTCTTTTTGAAGTTACGCAAAACTTTCATGTTGTTTGATACTTTGGGAATAGCATTGTTTACGATCGTTGGTGTAGAGAAGGCACTGAACTTGGGTGTAAGTCCAATTGTAGCAATCATTATGGGTATGTTTACCGCAATAATGGGAGGTGTAATTAGAGATATGATGATCAATGAAATACCGGTTGTTTTCCGGAAAGAGATTTACGCTTCTGCTTGTTTAATGGGAGCAATTATTTATGTGATTTTAGAATTTTTTGATATTAGTAGGAATATTACCTTCTTTGTTTCAGGTGGAGTAATTGTAGTAATAAGAATGTTGGCAGTACAATACAATTTAACTGTGCCAAAATTTACAAGTCATTAAAACCTTATCATCCAGAAGAAAACTAAAGAGAAATATAGTGTATAAAAAAATCCACTCCCTTGGGAGTGGATTTTTTTTATATTTAATTAAACATTTCTTTCACACGATCGAAAAACGATTTATTTTGTTTCTCAGGGTCAGGAGAAAAATGCTTATCATCTCGCATTTTATCGAAAAATTGTTCTTGCTCTTTGGTTATTTTTTCGGGTGTCCAAAGATTTACATGTACGAATAGATCGCCTTTTCCGTAACCGTTGACATCAGGTAAACCTTGCCCTTTTAAGCGTAGAACTTTTCCAGATTGTGTACCTTTATCAATTTTTATTTTCACTTTTCCGTTTACTGTAGGCACTTCTTTAGATCCACCTAAAATAGCATCTGGTATAGAAATATACAAATCATAATGTAAATTATTACCATCTCTTTTTAATTTATCATGTTCGATTTCTTCGATCACAACAATCAAATCACCAGGGATTCCATCAAAAGGAGCGTCATTACCTTTCCCTCTTACTTGTAGCTGAATCCCATCACGAGCACCAGCAGGGATTTTTATGTCTAATGTTTCTTCTACCTTTATCAAACCTTGATTATTGGCTCCAGGTGGAATATGGTCTGCAACTTTTCCTATTCCTTGACATGTGTTGCAAGTTGTTGCGGTTTGCATTTGCCCCAGAAACGTATTGGTTACCCGTACCTGTTGTCCTGTTCCGTTACACGTCGGACAAGTTTTAGAAGTGGCTCCTTCGGCTTGCTTGAGTCGTTTTACTTTAATTTTTTTATCAACCCCATTAGCCATTTCTTCTAGATTGATTTTCACTCGGATGCGTAAATCTGTACCACGTACTCTTCGCGGTCCTCTAGATTGCCCACCAAATCCGCCAAAAATATCACCGAAATGTGCGAATATATCTTCCATGTTCATCCCACCACTTCCACCAAATCCGCCAGCACCACTCATGCCAGCATGCCCAAATTGGTCGTAGCGAGAACGTTTACTATCGTCACTCAACACTTCATATGCTTCTGCGGCTTCCTTAAATTTTTCTTCTGCTTCTTGGTCTCCAGGGTTTTTATCGGGATGATATCGGATGGCTAACTTTCGGTATGCCTTTTTGATGGTATCTAACGTGGCTGTTTTATCAACGCCTAATACTTCGTAATAATCTCTCTTACTCATTTCTTTTCTATTACATTCCTACAACAACTTTCGGGTATCGAATAACAACATCACTCAGCATATAGCCAGTTTCGATGATATCGACAATCTTACCTTTCATTTCTTCTGATGCTGCTGGGATTTGAGTAACCGCCTCGTGAATATCGGTGCTGAAATTGTCTCCAACGTTCACTTCCATTGGCTTTAAACCTTTTTTACGGAGGATGTCTATAATTTTGAGGTGTATAAGTTCAACTCCTTTAAAGGTTGCTTCATCAGCCGTTTCTTCAATAGTAGGTAAAGCCCGCTGAAAATCATCCAAAACGGGTAATAATGCCAAAATGACTTCTTTATTGGCGGTTTTGTAGATTTCTATGCGTTCTTTGTTTGTGCGTTTCTTGTAGTTGTCAAACTCTGCAAATAATCGGAGATATTGGTCTTTTTCTTTTTGTAAAAGTTCATTGAAATGCTCTTCTGAAGATGTATTTTGTTTGGATGATTGTTCGGTTTGGCTATCTTGATTTTGATCTAAGATTTCTTCTTTTTCAAATTCTTGAGGGTTTGTATGCTCTGACATGTTTATTTTATTTTATGTGTTTGTAAAAATTTCAAATAGTCTGCCATTTCGATTTTCGTGACGATTTGTCATAAAACAAAACATCCTTCCGTAGAAGGATGTCATATTTGCGGGGAGTCGTTAAAATTTTATATTCATTTTAGCATTGAAAAAGCGTCCTGTTAATCGATTCGGAACCGAATAAACGTTTGTCGAATGAACGTCGCGTATCCAACTGTTACTTATTTCATTTCGGATATCGAAAATATTAAATACATCTAATCCTACCGAAACCTCTTTGAAATTTTGCCAGAAACTACTTCTTGGTAGTAGGTCTTTTTGGTTGATGAATTCTTTTACAAAACCAATATCTACCCTTTTATAATCATTGAGAGTTTCTTGATATTTGTACGGGTCTGAAAACTGTGGTGCACTCATTGGTAAACCAGCAGCATATACAAAATTTACGTTGACTTTGAATGAGGTGAGAATAGGCATATAGTCTTGGAAGAATGCTGAAGCCTTGAATCTAGGATCGGTTGGCAATGGAATATCACCACGATTGTCGATGTTTTGATAAGCTCTTGCATAGGAAACCGAAAACCACGAATCTACACCTGGTACAAATTCACCGAACAAACGAGCGTCTATACCATAAGCATAACCTTCTGAATTGTTATTGGCTTGGTAACGAATGCGAACATTGTCTACGAAGTATGGATTAAGGTCATTGAAAAGTTTATAATATACCTCTGTGGTTAGTTTGAACGGACGGTCCATCATCTTAAATTCATAGTCATTGCCTAAGATAAAATGAATTGATTGTTGAGATTTTACTTCATCATTCAACGTACCATCTAAACGACGAACTTCTCTGTAGAATGGCGGTTGATAGTAAATACCAGTTGCAAAACGGAAAAGCATATCGGTATCCCAATCTGGTTTTACAGCAATTTGTGCACGCGGACTGATGTTGAGTTCCTCATTATAATCCCAGTATGTAGCACGAACACCTGCATTGATCATTACTTTGGCATTGCTCCAATTGAATTTTGTGGCATATTGGGCATAACCAGAAAAACGATTTGTTTTGAGGTGATTTTTAGCTTTCACACTATAGTTTAGTTCTAAATTATTGGGTTGATTGGGAACAGAATATCCAACCGAATCTAAAACTTGCCATTCGCCTAATAGGTCTCGAATATCTTCTTGTTGATATTTCACACCCCATTCTATGGTATTATTTGGCGTTAATTTGTATTTTCCTTTGTGTTGCATTCCTGCTACAACTACATCAAAATTATTACGTGCATGATCTATCTGCGAGCCAACATCATAGGTTTGCGTCGGATTTCCGTCCGTGTCAACTTCAGAAATAAGATAAGCGCCTTGTATATCAAAGTATTCTTGTTCTTTCGAGTGGTAAGCAAATAAATCTACGGCTAAATCGAGTTTCTCATTTGCTTTGTAATTGAATTGTAAATTTCCGGTCTCTGTTTGGAATTTATCGTCTTCTTTTCCGTTATAGTGAATAGTGAGAAGGAGGGGATTCTCAAAACCGCCGAAATACGTATTTCGTGTATTAGGTTTCATTTCGTACCGAGATTTAGAAAATGTCCCTAAAAAATTTATATTCCACTTTTTGTTTAGTTGATAATTTATAAAAGATTGAATGTCATAGTATTGAGGGGTAAAATCTGTGTCGCCATCTAGGGTATTAAGGATGAGGTTTCTGTTTTGATAACGTCCACCTACAATTGCCGAAAGCTTTCTATCGCGAGTACCATGCCCAAGCGTTAAGCTTCCGCCCATCATGCTTGCCTCGAATTGGCCCTCGAATTGGGTGGGTTGTTTATAGATGATATCTAAAACAGATGACATTTTGTCTCCATATTTGGCTTCCCAACCACCTGCAGAGAAGTTGATATTTTGGGTCATGTTCGGGTTTACAAAACCTAGTCCTTCTTGTTCTCCAGAACGGATAAGTTGTGGGCGGTAAACTTCCATTCCGTTTACATAGACTAGATTTTCGTCATAATTTCCTCCACGTACCATATACTGTGAACTCAATTCTGTGTTAGAGCTTACATAGGGTAAGGTTTTTAGAATATCGGTTACTCCGCCTGTGAGGCTTGGACCTTCGGTCATTTGTTTTGCACTTAAGGCTACACTTTGCAAAGGCGTTGTTCTGCGTTGAAAGGTAATTTCTGCACCTTGTAATTCGATCCTCGATTTCGGGTCTTCAACCAATTTTACAAAAATTTCTTTGGTAAGATGATCACCTAATTTCAGGGTTTGTTTATACGGCAAACGACCGTCTGCGGTCACCGTGAAAACGACATCGGTATTGGACGGAATTTCGATAAGAAAGTTTCCGTCCATATCCGAATACACTTCCTGATCGCCAACCATGATCGCAACATCTTCTAAAGGTAAATGATTTTCATCGACTATTTTTCCTTTGATGTTAGCTGTTTGCGAAAACAGAGTGCTCGATATAAGAAAAACTCCTAAAGTGCTAAGAGCTCTTAGAGAAGTTAGCTGAGTAAGTTGCAATATTGTTTTTTTCATCCTGCACGGTTAATTCTATATTATGAGTGCCAATAGACACATTTTCTTTATTTAAATCTATACTGAGTAAATCATTTTTTTTATCGTAAACGGCTAAAATCCATTTTCCATCTACATAGGCTTTATATTCTTTTATCCCCGATTGATTATCTTTTATCCTAAATTTTATAAGGTAATTCGAGTTGCTAAATGTACTACCTTCTTTTATATTTAGTGGTGTAATGGTTGGTTTTGTAAGATCCAATTCTACCGAAAAATTACCAAAATCTCTTGGTTCGGCAATTAGATGTCCATTTTTCAGTTCTGTAGTGAGGTATTCTTTTCGCCAACTACCTCTTCTCATATATTGGCGTACGATAACTGCCTTGTCTAATTGTGCCACAGAAATAGATTCGGGTGGTCTCATTTTCATTGTATAACGCGTATGCAGAGGCGTATAATAGTCACCAACAAAATGCTTATCGTTTTCTTTTCGGTAGGATAACTGAAAATCGCTATAGAAAACACCTTGAGGAAAAAACAAGGCCATATCTTCTGTTACCAGTTCGTTTTCTTGATTCCAAAACATTGTTTCACCTTCTTTGTTTGGCTTTTCTTCCTCGAAAAGCGCTTTACCATTTACCCTGAAAGACTTACTAGTCTGATTCCCTGCATAATCCGAAACCACTATTCTTATAGTATAAAGTTTGTCTTCTAGGGTCAAGGTTCCGTATTCTTTCACATTAGAAAATAGCCGTAAGGGATTTCCTTTTTCTATCGCTGATTGATATACCCAACTATTATTCTTTTGTATATCCTCGTAATCGCATACCGAGTTTATAGCTCTCGTTTCATCAAAAGCTAAACGTTCTGCCGTGAAACCATAAATTTGCTCATTATCTACAAAAATCGATATCTGATATGTGCCGTTATTATTATGTGCTCCATTGTGTCGGTCATACGTTTTTACACCAAAACCTATTTTTCCTGTTGCATTTACAGTAGAGCCTGCTGACACCATAACTCTTGATTTTTTACCGTTTACACTACCGTTTAGGGGGTAAACATACATAGCAGAAAGTTGCGGTTTTTGTGTGTCGGGAACATCGAAACCGAAAAAAAATGGATTGATAGGTTCTTCTGTTTTTGTATCCCGAATCTCGAAGTGTAAATGTGGTCCACCAGAACCTCCAGTGTTGCCACTCAAAGCAATTAAATCTCCTTGTTTTACTACAAGTTCATTAGGGTTTGGATAAATTTCTACAGCAAATTTTTCTTGTTGATATTGATGTTTCCTAACAAATTCATCAATATGAGAATGAAAACTTTGCAAGTGAGCATATACGGTTGTGTATCCGTTCGGATGATCGATATACAGAGCGTTACCATAGCCTGTTGGTGAAACATTTATTCTCGATATGTATCCATCTCCGACAGCCAAAACTTTCAGGCCTTCTCGTTGTTGCGTTTTAATATCTAAGCCAGAATGAAAGTGGTTTGTACGTAATTCTCCAAAGTTTCCAGAAAGGTAATTGGTAATGGTTAATGGATTGATAAAATCACCCTTAGGATAAGAGTCAGAAGGTGGAAAAGCTTCTTTTTGTCCGAAAACAAAACCCAAACCCAAAAGAGTTGTCAACACAAATACTTTTCTGTAATTTAGTTTCATAAGATGTTTGTCTAAATTGTTAGTCGGATAGCAAATATAAAAATATTGTTAAAACATTCGATTATTTCAGGTATAAACCTAAAGAAAATATAGCTGGTGATGGATAGTTTGAGTTGGAAAAAGATAAAGAATATACGTGAAAATGTTTTAAATCGAAATAAATAAGAAGAAATTGTAGAAAACGCAGTTTAAAAGTTGTACTCATATTAAAAAAAGTTTAAATTTGCATACAGAGCTAGAACAAAAACAAACTCTCAATGGGGAATAAAACTTTAGGATTTAGAGCTTTAGAAGCTAAAATTATAGCCCTTGTTGAGCGTTATGAAAATATACGATCAGAGCGTGATTCTTTACAGGAAGAAATTGATTTGCTGAAAGAGAAACTAAAAGAAACACGAACAGAAAATATCGCCTTATCAGACCAAGTGACTCATCTAAAGATGATGAACGCCATGGGAGGGAATCAGGAGTATAAAAAGCTAATGAAACTCCGGATGAATAAATTGATAAAAGAAGTAGATGCATGTATTGCTCAAATAAAAAATAGACAATCATGAGTACGCAGCGTATAAAATTAACCATTTCTGGGCGACAATATCCCCTGACGATTCTCTTAGAAGATGAAGAGATTGCTCGGTTAGCTGCAAAAGAAATAAATGATACGTTGAAGTTGTTTGAAGAAGAGTATGCAGTATCTGATAAACAAGACGGATTGGCTATGGCATTGATACAATATGCGATAAAAGATTTCAAAACAAGACGAGAAGCTAAAAATGTAGAAGCTATTCCTCACCATCGAATAGATGAATTGGTAGAAAGAATAGACGAAACTTTGGCAAACAAATAATAAACAAACGAGAAGTTCTTTTTGCACTACGGTGCAACCGATATCCTACATTAGTTCTAGCAATTTGGTTAACTCAACACTTATTATGTTACCGAGTGAACACCGTCCGGAAAGCGGGCCGCAACCTTAGGGTACAATTTTATATTGACAGCGGATTATTGACTGGCGGACTAACTCAAATCCTGTTTTCAGGAGTTAACGCAATTAGATGACTAATGTAGGTTTTTTTTTATTTATATCAGAAACTATAAACAACTATGGAAGTATTAATTGGCGTAATTGCTTTATTGGTCGGTGCTGCAATAGGATACTTTTTATCGAAAAAATCAGTTGATAAAGAGAATCAATTACTCATCGAACAAGCAAAACAGCAAGCCGATGCTTTAATTAAAGAAGCACAAAAAGAAGGAGAAAACATTAAGAAAGAGAAGATTTTTCAGGCAAAAGAGAAATTTTTAGAATTAAAGTCAAAACACGAAGAGTCGGTAAATCAGCGCGAAAGAAAAATTGCTGATCAAGAATTCAGACTAAAAGAACGCGAAGACCGTGTAAAGAGTGATTTAGCCGAAGTGCAAAAAGCTAAAGATGGCTTGAAAGCTGAGCAAGGAAACATCAAAGCACGCACAGAAAAGCTGAATATTCGACAACGAGAGGTAGACTCTATGCACAAAAAACAAGTAGAAACATTAGAGAAAATTTCTCATTTTTCTGCAGATGAAGCACGTGCAGAGTTGATGGAAATTCTGAAAGACGAAGCCAAAACTAAAGCTCAGGCTCATATTCAGGAAATAATGGAAGAAGCCGAGTTGAACGCTAGAAATGAAGCAAGAAAAATTGTTATACAAGCAATTCAAAGAATCGGAACAGAACAAGCAATCGAAAACGCAGTATCTGTTTTCAATATAGAGTCGGACGAAATAAAAGGTAGAATTATTGGGCGAGAAGGTAGAAATATTCGTGCACTAGAAGCTGCTACAGGTGTAGAAATTATCGTAGACGACACACCAGAGGCAATTATATTATCATGTTTTGATCCTGTTCGACGAGAAATTGCTCGCCTGTCACTGCACCGATTAGTGACCGATGGTCGTATACATCCTGCACGCATCGAAGAAGTAGTTGCCAAAACAACAAAACAAATCGAGGATGAAATTATCGAGGTAGGAAAGAAAACAATCCTCGACCTAGGTATCCATGGATTACACAAAGATTTGGTTCGCATAATAGGTAGGATGAAATACCGTTCTTCGTATGGGCAGAATTTGCTGCAACACTCTAGAGAAGTAGCTCATATTGCCGGAACACTAGCCGCAGAACTAGGTCTGAATGCAAAACTAGCAAAACGAGCAGGTTTATTGCATGATATTGGGAAAGTTCCGGAGCAAGAGTCAGAAATGCCTCACGCAATTTTAGGAATGCAATGGGCAGAAAAATATGGAGAGAATGCAGACGTTGTGAATGCAATTGGTGCTCACCACGATGAAATAGAAATGACATCATTGATTGCACCAATCGTACAGGTGGCCGATGCTATTTCAGGTGCTAGACCTGGAGCACGTCGTCAAGTATTAGAATCTTACATTCAACGATTAAAAGATCTAGAAACTACTGCATTGAATTTTGATGGAGTAGAAAAAGCATATGCTATACAAGCCGGTAGAGAATTACGTGTAATGGTCGAAAGTGAAAAAGTTGATGATGCCAAAGCAGCTGAGTTGTCGTTTTTGATTTCGGATAAAATCCAAAATGAAATGACGTATCCAGGGCAAGTACGCGTAACTGTAATACGTGAAACACGTGCTGTAAACATTGCGCGCTAAAGAACTAAAAAAAACAATGCTATAAAAAATCCGATTCAAAAATGAATCGGATTTTATTATACCAATAAACTTAATTTTTTATAAAGTTTTACACTTTTCTTTTAACCAAGATTTTTCATCTTCGCTAAGATTCGGACTTAAACGATCATACACCATTTGATGATAATTATTTAGCCATTCTTTTTCAGAATCTGTAAATAACGTCCTGTCAATCAGGTTGGTATCAATAGGGAAGAGCGTCAAAGTCTCGAACTCATAAAAAATTCCGAAAGATGTTTTCTCAGTTTTTCGAACCAAAATAAGATTTTCAATTCGGATACCATATTCGCCATCACGGTACATTCCGGGTTCGTTAGACACAATCATACCTTCTTGTAAAACGGTAGGATTTTCATCGGTACGGATATTTTGTGGTCCTTCATGTACACATAAATAATGCCCAACACCGTGACCTGTTCCGTGCCCGAAATTTAGATTATTTTGCCATAAAAATTGTCTTGCCAAAACGTCGAGCTGCGAACCTCGTGTATTATGCGGAAATTTTGCACAAGAAAGTGCAATCATACCCTTCAAAACTAAAGTATAATCTTTTCTCTCTTTTTCGGTCGGCTCACCGAACTTCATGGTTCGGGTAATGTCGGTTGTTCCATCTAAATATTGACCACCAGAATCAATCAACACCAAAGCATCTCTGCCCAAGAGGGCTGCTGTATCTTTTTTGGCACTGTAATGATTCATCGCGCCATTTGCTGCATAACCACAAATTGTCCCGAAGCTTGGTCCTTTTGCCAAATCTTGTCTTGCTCTGTATTTTAGCAACTCTTCACCTACGGTATACTCGGTTATAGACTTGTCGATGTTGTTTTCTAGCCAAATAAAAAATTGCGTTAATGCAACTCCATCTTTGATCATCGCCTGACGAATCCCTTCGATTTCGATTTCGTTTTTTATACTTTTAAGTAAAGTAATTGGCGATAAAGTTTCGATAACTTTTGCCGTGCTAGGAAGTGCTTCATACAAAGATTGATTCAAGCGGGTAGAATCAAAAAGCACTTTAGACTGTGCATCAAGCTGAGATAAAAAATCTGTAATCGATGAATATGGTTTTACCCAAACACCTATAGAGTCTAAATATTCTTTGGCTTTATTGTCGAGCTTTTGTTCGTCTATAAATAAATTTACCGAATTGTTTTCTACTACCGCATATGAAATTACCAAAGGATTGAAGTTTACATCGCTTCCGCGGATATTTAGTAGCCACGCAATTTCATCCAAACTTGCGATAACATAGATATTGGCATCTACTTTTTGCATTTCTGCTCGAACGTCTTTTAGCTTTTCTTGCGCAGATTTACCTGCATATTTTTCTTCATATATTTCTACAAGATTGTTTGGCAGTGCTGGGCGATCGGTCCAAATAACATCGATTAAATCAACAGATTGTATCGAAATATTTTTGTTTGATAAGCTTTTTTGGTAAGATGTAAATTGTTGATGCGTAAACATTTGAGGATTTAAACCGAGTTTTTCGCCTTCTCTGAGTTCACTTTTCAACCAAGAAATAATATCGGGCGTGTCGGGCATGCGATCTTTCATTAAAGAAAAAGAAGTACCAGCTAGTTGATTTTCGGCTTGGATGAAATAGCGAGAGTCGGTCCAAAGAGCTGCTTTATCCAAAGTGACTATAGCTGTACCAGCAGAACCTGTGAAACCTGCAATCCAATTTCTTTCTTGCCAATGTTTGGCTAAATATTCGCTTATATGTGGATCAGTTCCTGGAATAATGGTTGCGTGTACGCCGTTTTTTTTCATTTCTTCACGGAGAAGCGCTAAACGTTCTTTGTAAATATTCATTGTTAGAATGTTTAATTTTAAATGATTAGTATTTGAAGTAAATCAACAAAATTTCTGTTCAGTTCTGTTTTCCTATTGGTAGGATATGAACAAAACCAACAAGAATTTTGTTGCCATAAATTTACGGATTCTCTCTATAATAGACTTCATTTTATTTGTGATATCCTTTAGCAAATAAAATAATATCGCTAAAATTGTAGTTGAAACGAAAAATGAAATGGAAAATAAAAAGTGTCAACGCTGTGGCGAAATTTTTTGCTGTCAAACCAATAATGTTTCTGTATGTGGTTGTTCTTCAGTAGAATTGAAAGCCGAAACCCAAGAGTTTCTAGCCAAAACTTACTACGATTGTTTGTGTACGAATTGTTTACAAGCATTAGATCAGTACGCAGAGTTAGCTAAACAATATCCCTTTCCTACCGATCGCACTATGTTTATTCCACAAATTCATTATTATATAGAAGGGCAATATTGGGTATTTACAGAATTTTATCATTACCAAAAGGGGCGTTGTTGTGGGAATAATTGCCGTCATTGTGCGTATGGTTTTAAACAAAAAATAAGAAAAGGAGGTTTCTATTGAGGTAATTTTTAACGTTTTTTATCCAAAATTTTCTCAATAAATTGCGAAATTTACGTATGCTCAAACAAAAATCAGAACAACCGTTGTATGCAATTGTCGATATAGAAACCAACGGAAGTGCTGCAGCACATGGCGGAATAACAGAAATCGCAATTTTCTTGCACAACGGAAAAGAGATTATAGACGAATATCAAACCTTGGTGAATCCCGAAAAACCGATTCCCTTTCATATCCAAACACTTACCGGAATCACACCCGAAATGCTGGTCGATGCTCCACGTTTTGATGAAGTTGCCAAAGATGTGTATAGTTATTTAGAGAAGGCTATTTTTGTAGCACACAATGTAAGTTTTGATTTTTCTTTTCTTCATAAACAATTTTTGGATGTAGGAATAGATTGGAAACCAATAAAATTATGCACCGTACGTTTGGCACGAAAAATTTTTCCTGGTTACACAAGTTATAGTTTAGGGTCGCTATGCAAAAATCTAAATATTCCATTGCATGATCGACATAGAGCAGCGGGGGATGCAAAGGCTACGACCATTCTTTTCGAACAATTATTACAAAATGATCAAGAACGGTGGATCGAGAAAATGAGCAAAACAAACGCGAAGATTCTTCGTTTACCCAGTAATTTGAAGCATCAGAACTTAGAACATTTACCTACAACTTCTGGAGTTTATTTTTTTAAAAGTAAAGACAATAAATTTCTTTACATAGGAAAAGCAATCAACATCCGAAAACGAGTGAACGATCATTTCGCTGGAAACAATGCCGGGCAAAGAAGACAAGATTTCCTCAATGATATCTATACTATAGATTTTTTAGAGACAGGAAATGAATTGATGGCTTTGTTAACAGAACAAGAATACATCAGGCGGTATTGGCCAAAGTATAATCGTGCGTTGAAAGGATTGAATCCGAAATTTGGGCTAACCTCTTATATCGATCAAGCTGGTTACGAGCGAATAGCTTTGGTGAAAACAACTCCACAAACAACATGTTTTGCGTATTTCGATCGCGTGTATGATGCTACACAAAGCTTACTAGATAAGATTAATGAATTTAATCTTAATCGTTTATTGTGTTATTTTTATAATGAAGATCCGTTCGATAAAAAAGATAAAAATGCTTTACTAAAAACGCAAACTCTAGAAAATCCTACCGAATATAACCAAAGAGTAGCAGAAATGAAGAAAAGTTTTACCGATAAAATGAATTCTTTTTTTGTGCTCGGAAAGGGTAGGAATACAGAGGAACAATCGTATATTTTGGTAAAAAACAACCAACTATATGCAAAAGGTTTTTTTGATCCGAAATATTCTGTAAATTTAGTAGATATTGTACAAGCAAACGATCGATGCGAAAGCAGCTATTATGCCATGCAATTGATACTTCGGTACAAGAAAAAGCATCCTACGTCTGTTTTTCCGTATAAAGAAGACTGCTTATGAAAGTATTTTTGGTAAGTTATGTATCGAATCGTCATTGAGAATATCCTACCGAAAAGAAAAACCATCTTACAGTTTTCAATGGACTAGATTCGGATCAAATTATGTAAATTTGTATAACAAACTCCAAACATACGATATGATTTCTAATGATACAATTTGTGCTTTAGCTACAGCAAATGGAATGGGTGCTATCGCGGTGATCCGTGTTTCTGGCCCAGAGGCAATCGAAAAAGTAAACACTTTATTTCGGTCGAAGTTTGGCGAAAAATCTTTGCTCGAAGTAGATTCACATACGGTTCATTTGGGTTATTTTATTGATGAAGAGGTGCTTATAGACGAAGCACTTTTTACAGTTTTCAGAGGTCCGAACTCCTATACTGGAGAAGATGTTGTCGAAATATCTACACACGGATCGATGTATATTCAACAGAAAGTATTGGAGGTTTTGAACAAAAATGGAATCAGAAACGCAAATCCTGGCGAATATACTTTTCGGGCATTTTGGAATGGGAAAATGGATTTGACACAAGCTGAAGCTGTTGCTGATTTGATTACTTCTGACTCCAAAGCATCGCACGAAATTGCCATGAAACAGATGCGAGGAGGTTTCTCTAACCAGATTAAAGATTTACGCGAACAAATTGTGAATTTTGCAGCATTGATCGAGTTAGAGTTAGATTTTTCTGAGGAAGATGTAGAGTTTGCAGATCGCACAAAACTATATGCTTTGCTGGATGAATTGCAAGAAGTTTTAAAGCGTTTATCCGATTCTTTTGTGTACGGAAATGTCATAAAAAATGGCGTTCCTGTAGCGATTGTTGGCGCACCGAATGCCGGAAAATCGACTTTGCTCAATGCTCTGCTCAATGAAGAAAGAGCGATAGTTTCTGATGTTGAAGGAACAACACGCGATACGATAGAAGAAGTATTGTACATTAATGGAATCGGATTCCGTTTCATAGACACAGCCGGAATTCGAGAAGCTGGCGACAAAATAGAACAAATCGGAATAGAGAAAACTTTCGAAAAAATAGACAAAGCCAGTATTGTATTGTATCTGTATGATTCGAATATCATGGCAGACAATCAGATTGCGAACCAATTAGAAGCATTGATATCGAAAGGTAAAATTGTTTTCAATATTGCTAATAAAATCGACATAGAATCGAACAGAGATGTAATACCACAAGCGATAAAAGATGAGTTTAAGGAAGTTATTCACTTAGAAATTTCGGCAAAAGAAAAGTACAATATAGAAACTTTGAAAGAAAAGTTATTTGATCAAGTTCAGCTCTTGAACAACACCGACGATACAATAGTTTCGAACTCTAGACATCTTGATGCGTTGCAAAAAACTTTGGCACAAGTGCATAAAATACGACAAGGTATGCAAGATGGAATACCCACAGATTTATTGGCGATGGATCTTCGCGAAGGTTTGGACTATCTAGGTGCAATAACTGGAGAAATTGATGTAGATGAAGATATATTGGGGACTATTTTCGGAAAGTTCTGTATCGGGAAGTAGTTATTTTTCTTTTGTTTGTTAACTACCTATAAATGCTATATTTAAGAGCAACCATGTTGCTCTTTTTTGTTGCCTAATTGCTTTATTTTGATTAAATTTGATGTACAGTAGAAACTAACTTCTAAACTTACAAACCATGGCAGAAATTAAACATTTGAATTCCTTGCATAGAACCGATAAGCAATTAAGTGTGAGCATATTATTTGAAGGAAAAGAAGGCGTAACACGCAGTCTGTATCTGAAAAAAGACGGATTGTTACCAGAGCACACCACCGCTATACCTGCAGTTTTGCTATGTGTAACAGGTAAAGTGACTTATGAAGATGAAAAAGGTTGTCAAGTAGTTTTAGAACCTGGAAATTTTCAGAACATTGAACCAAACATCAAACATTGGGTAAAAAGTTTTGAGGATAGTCAGTTACTGTTGATGAAATAAGCTTTTTCTTCTCTCTAATTGCCATAGAACAAGGCACAAAATTACTCCCTTTTAAAAACTTCTTCTGGGAATGCTGATGAAAATTAGGGCATTTTTTCATTGTCTATTCTATTAAAGATGTAGCGGTTAGCCTTTTTGGCTAACTTTTTTTATCCCAATCTATTTTTTAGCTGTATTCTTCGTTTAGAAATTGCTTTTTAATTATCGAAAAAAATATACTTACAATGTAAGGGGAAAAGTCATTATTTGAGTTTTATTGATAAAAAACATGTCATTTTACCTGATTTTTAGAGAAAAAATGTTAAATATGCACAAATTTTTTAAAAATCATATTGAGTATGAAGAAATTTTCTTTTCTCTTGTTAGGAGTTCTATCTTATCGCTCCAAGCACAAATGGGGGTCAATACCGATAATCCCCAAGCCACACTAGACGTACAAGGTAATGTAATTGTAGGTGAGGCGAGCTATACAGAGGATAAAACGGGCTTTTCTCCTGTGGTGAGAAACAATATCACAGGAGAGCTAAAAATCGTAGGGAATACAGGGCAAGATCATACAAATGCACCTATGAATATCATAACTTTTAAACTAAGTAATGTAGATGGAGATTGGGTAGAAAGTTATTTTACAGGTATCGACTCGGATAAATATACCGTTGCCGTAATTGGTTCTAGATTTTATGATCCTAATGGTAGCCAAGGAGTAACATTATATAGCAATAACTTAATTGAATATAAGGATAAAAATAATGCCAATGCAAATGCTTTTACAGGCTACAATCCATTCCAAGTATATGCAAGTAGAATGAAACGAAACGAAACTACAAATAAATTAGAATGGGTATTGCATGCCGATTTCGCAGGTGGTTCGCTAAGACGAATAGCAACTGATCTGAACACTAAAATCAACGGAACTTGGGAAATCACTTGTCTAATAATCAACAACTCTTTGGTGAATGTATTGAACGATCATGTCGTAAATTTTAATGGAGGAAATCGAGTTTTTGGTACTGCACCAGCCGGATTATAAAAAAATATAGAAAAAGAAATAATAATTTCACTAGAGTGGTTTTTAAGAGACCATAAAAACAAAGGTATGGGTGCGATATTATAGAGCCACTGTGTGGAAAGAAAAAACTTAGCAAATAATTGTTAAGTTTTTCTTGTTTCTATAATTTTTTTTGATGAAATTGTTATATAACAGAAACTGTAATTGGATATCTAAAAAACAAATAAATAAAGCAAACATTTTACTCATCATAATTAATCTTTTTTTTGAAGAAATTCACTGTACATTTGCCTATTAATAGATTAGAATGACAGCTCAAAAGAAAAATATTTCCATCTGGAAAAATAAAGAATTCATTCCATTCATATTTTTGCGTTTTGCACTCATCTTTGCTCTTTTTATGCAAAGTACATCGGTGGCTTATGAAATTTTCGAAGTTACCAGAAAAGAAATTTTTCTAGGTCTCATCGGCTTGTTCGAGTTTGCACCCATATTGCTTACCGCATTCTATGCAGGACAATTGGTGGATAAAATCGATAAACGAAAGATTCTCATTCTTTCCATTGCTACCTATATGCTCATTTCTTTTTTATTAATGATAATACATTTTCCAACCGTTAGAAACCATCTAGGGATCAATTACTATTTGGCACTTTGTTACTTTTGTTTTTTTGTATTAGGCCTAACAAGAGCTTTTAGCGGACCGGCACTGTTTGCTTTATTAGCTTTGGTCGTGTGCAAAGAAAATTATACCAAGGCAATCCCAATTTCGTCTTCCGCTTTCATGATTGGGTCTGTTCTCGGTCCCTTGGCAGGCGGGGTAATATTGGCGCATTATGGAATAGAAATTACACTAATTTCTGCCTTCTCGATGATGGTGCTTTCTATGATAATGTGTTTATTGATTTCGACAAAACCATCTCAAAAATCAGAAGAATTATCAGAAGAAAGCCCTTGGCAGCGTATAAAGGAAGGACTGAAGTTTATCTGGGCTTCTCCCATTATTTTGGCTGTTCTTAGCTTAGATATGTTTGCCGTTTTCTTTGGTGGTGCAGAATCTCTATTGCCCGCTTTTGTAAATAAAGTTCTGAATCAAGGCTCAGAAACTTTCGGTTTATTGCGCTCTGCACACGGAATTGGCTCGCTCATTATGCTACTGCTTTTGTCTTTTATCCCATCATTACTCAGAGGAAACGTTGGGCCAAAACTATTAGGTACTATCGGTTTATACGGTTTATCGATTATTTCTTTTGGTTTGATGAGAAACCTTGTGCTATGTTTTATTGTTTTAATGTTGGCAGGCTGTTTCGATGCAATATCCATGGTGATAAGACAAAGTATTCTACAACTCAAAACACCCGAAAACCTAAAAGGGAGAGTTTCTTCCGTTAACTCTATTTTCGTTAGCTCATCCAATGAATTAGGCGCTTTAGAGAGTGGGGTAGCGGCAACAATTTTAGGGTTGGTCCCAGCAATTATTTTCGGTGGTAGTATGACAATCTTAACCGTAATCCTGATCGCAATTTTTATAAAACCAATACGAAAAGTATACTTAGAATAGATTTTTTTATCTGAAATATTTTTCGGCCTCTAAAATACTTTGTGGTTTTCCGACATCGATAAGGTAATCACCTGTATGATCGTATCCTAAAATGTAGTTTTCTTTCATCAAACGCATATAGCTTTTCATGATCGAAAATTTTCCTTCTTCGGTAATTTTGTCAAAAATATCTGATCGTAAAATATGTATGCCACTAAAAGCGTATTCGTGCAGTTTTAGCCTTGGATTAACGATGATATCTTCCTCAGTTGTTAGATTTCGCCAACCTTGTAATCGCATTTCTTCTGTAAAAAGCAATTTCCGAGACGAGCTTCTTTTGCTTACTGCTAAACTAGCAATTGGCTTGTACTTCTGGTGAAAGTCGATCAATTTTTTTAGTGAGAATTTCGTTAGAATATCCGCATTCATCACTACAAAATCTTCTGTGAAGTATTCTCTAGCGTTGAGCAAACCACCACCAGTTTCTAATATATCTTTTTCGAAAATCAATCGGATTTTCATACCAAAACATTCATTTTCTTCGAGATATTTTTCTATCTGTTCGGCAAAATGATGTGTATTGATCACCACTTCATCTATCCCGTTTTGTTGGAGGTAGGTTAAATTTCGCTGCAACAGTGTTTGATTATTGACTACTGCCAAAGCTTTAGGATGCGACAAGGTAAACGGCTGTAAACGAGTGCCCAAACCAGCGGCGAATAACATGGCTTTCATTTCAAAATAATAATATAAAAATTAATAAGGAAGATTGATCCAGTTTTTTTCTTCTTGGACTATATGCTGCACATTCACCTGTACACTTGGATAATGCGTTTTGATATACATTGCTATCTGATCGGCACAATACACCGAGCGGTGTTGTCCACCAGTACAACCAAAGTTTATTTCTAAATTGTTGAAATTTCGGTCGATATAATCTTCGATAGAAATACTAATCACTTTTTTTACGCCTTCTAAAAATACAGGAGCTTTGGTTTTCTCTTCTAGAAAAGTTATCACTTCCTGATCGCGACCTGTTAAAGTTTTATATTGATCGAATCGACCTGGATTGAGAATTCCTCGACAGTCGAATACAAATCCTCCGCCGTTTCCAGAAGAATCTTTGGGGATTTCTCTTTTATATGAAAAGCTTCTTACATTAATGTTGAGTGGTGTGACCATGAATTATTTGTTTTATTTGATAAGTGGTTTCGGGCAAAGTCGATTGATGAATTATTGATAAAAGTGCCGGATATTTTTTTAGGATTGGAAAGTCGACAATCTTCTTCAGGTTCTCTAACCCAAACTGGATACTGTCTAAAAAGTGCGGTTTACGCTCGATAAGTCCTCGTAAACCATATGCGCCTAGGGTTTGTAAAACACGTATAACCACACAATAATGATACGTTTCGTATAACATTTCATTGGTGTAATCTGACCGAAAAATTCTCAGTTGTTGCAAATATTCGTGTAATAAATTTGTTTTTTTCTGATCAGAAAAATTGGCTTTAGCTTGCCAAATCAGTGATACCAAATCATACAATATCGGCCCCTTTAATCCTCCCTGGTAATCGATAAACATAGGTGTGTTTTGCTTAATCATGATATTTCTCGACTGGAAATCTCTGAATATAAATCCTTTGGGCTCGAGCCTTTCGAAATCAAGAGAAAACTTTTCGAAATCATGTAGTAAAGCATTAGGGGTGAATGGGATAGATAAAGCGTCTAGAAAATAAAACTTAAATTGAAATAAATCTCGTAAAGACAAAACCTGATCGAAATCTTGATAACTATAACAACGGTTATAATCAATTAGTTGATGTAGCCCAAGCTGACATTCGATGAGTTTTGTGATAACTTTTCGGTATAAATTATCGACATCAGGTGAGTTTTCTTTCACCAAATCCATCAAAGAAGTCGTCCCTAAATCTTCTTGAATATACAAGTCTTTGTCTGTATTAATTTGATAAACCTTAGGTGCAATTTCTGGATACACTCGATCGAGTAATTGAGTGAAATAGAAAAAGGTTTTATTCTCAGCAACATCCGAAGAATAGGTAAGAATTTTAGAACCGTTCTCATCCCAAAAACGATAATAACTTCTATTCGAGCCACTTTCTGCTAATTTTTCTAAAGAGTTTGCGGCTTTCTGACCATAATTTTCTTCTACGAAAGAATAAATTTTTTCTGCAATCATGAGAAACCAAAATTACGTAAAAATCTGCAATTTAGCGTACAGTTGTTTGGGTAAAATCGGTCGTTCGCTTTTGCATTACTGGTAAAAATTTGTTGGTAAAAAAAAATGGCAAAATAAACTAAATTATTAGGCCTATTTTTGTGCCGATAGAAAAAAGTATTCAATCTTTATGAAAAATCGCCGGTCTTCATATGTTTGCAGGTTTTTCGGTTTTGATTAGTCGATTTTCTCAAAAATTAGTTATCATTCACTCCTTATTCTATGCGTTAATTATTCTGTGTTTTGAACTTTTTCTATGTGTTTTCGGAACGATAAATACTTTGTATTTCGGTTCTATTTTGATAGGAGTAGGGATTTGTATCGGAAATGTGATTCCACCAGGTTATATCAAAAAATAGATTTCCTAAACATATTGGTCTAATGACCGGTATTTTCGCCGTTGCCACGAATTTTACAGCTGCTTTTGCGTCAGGCTATGGCACAAAGATTGGCAAATGGACTGGTTTTAGGTGGAAAACTTCGATGGGTATTTGGTTGATTTCAGGTTTGTTAGCTTTGTTGGTAATCGGATTAGAGTTGCTTTTTACCAAAATCAATAATCTTTCGGGTAAATTACCCGTTCTACACTTAAACCTAAATCTTTTCCGCTTTTCTCATGCGTGGAATATTAGTTTTTTATGGGTATCCAATCGTTATTTTATTATAGTTAAATACTTTGCAGTAATAATGCAAACGGGTTAGTGTTTATTTTATCAACTTTGTTCTTCTCTGTGCGAACCAGATTAAGTGCTGTTGCTATCAAAGTTTCAGGATTAGTACAGTCTGTAGGATATTTAGTTGCAACATTTGGACCACCAATTTTTGAGAGACTACATGATTGGGATTCTTCTTGGCGTATGTCTTTTTACTTTTTAGCCGTTTGTATTGTAATCATGTTCTTATTCGGTCTGCATGCTGCAACCAATAAATATGTAGAAGATACCGTGAATTAGATGGCAATAGCTGTAAAAGGTGCATCCAAAAAGTTGGCTAAATCAGTTGGGTTGATAAGTAACTGTAGGCCAATTTTTCCACCACTTACTGTAATTGTATCCAGCTTTTTTGCTGATTGATCTATAAAAGTTGGCAATTTTTTCTTCATGCCAATAGGAGAGCAACCTCCATGAACGTAACCAGTCAACCCAAAAAGATGTTTTTGTGGTAAAAGTTCTACTTTTTTTCGTCCGATAAGTTTAGCAATTTTCTTAAAATCGACTTGTGCATTCCCAGCAATCACCACAACTAAATGTTCTTTTTTATCATCTTCGAGCACCAAAGTTTTGTAGATTGTATCTAATGGAACTGATAAATAGTCGGCAACTCCTTTTGCACTAATGTCGGGTATATTGGTAGGATATTCTCGCAGTTTATATGATATTTTGTGTACATCTAATAAACGAATTGCATTGGTTTTTTGAGCCATTTTATGAGTTTTTATGTTCAATCTCATTCACTTTATCATCATTTTCTAATAAATAATCAGGAAGTTGTTTTTTGGTTTTTACTCCCAATTTTCGCATTCTATCCACCTGGTTGATAAGGTTTCCTCGGCCTGTGCTTAGTTTTTTGAAGGCATTTTCGTACGCATTTTGCGAAGCTCCTAAAGCTTTACCAATGTCTTCTAAATCTTGGATAAAATTCACAAACTTGTCGTGCAATTTTGTTCCTTGATTCACAATTTCAATTGCATTCTTATTTTGTAAATCTTTTTTCCATAAATCGGCGATTAATTTTAGGCTTGCAATCAAATTTGTAGGACTTACCAAAAGAATTCGTTTTTCATAGGCATATCTCCAAAGCTCATGATCGGATTGCATTGCCAGTAAATAAGCAGGTTCTATCGGTAAAAACATCATCACAAAATCTAGCGATTGTGTCAAATCATCGTACGATTTCTCACTCAGGTCTTGTATATGTTTTTTGATTGCCAAGACATGTAAATTCAGTTGATTCTGTTGTTCTTCTACATCTTCAGTCGAACAAAAACGTTCGTAAGCATTGAGGGAAACTTTAGAGTCGACAATGATTATTCGTTCGTCGGGTAATTGAATCAAAACATCAGGACGAAGTTGTTTGCCGTACTCATCGTTGATCGTTTGTTGTACAAAATATTCTCGATCGCGTACCAAACCAGATTGTTCCAAGATTCTCTCAAGAATCATTTCGCCCCAATTTCCTTGTTGTTTTGTTTGTCCTTTCAATGCATTGACCAAATTATTGGCTTGTTCGCTCACCAAATTAGTTTGCTGTACCAATTCTTTGATTCGATCTGAAAGAGAAAATCGTTCCTTTGATTCCTTGTCATATGTTTCATTCACTTTTTGTCTGAATGAGCTAATTTCTTCCTGAAAAGGTTTTAGTAAAGTTTCTAATGATTGAAAATTTTCATTTTTGAATTTCACACTTTTATCTTCCAATATTTTTTGTGCCAATTGCTCAAATTCTAGTTTAGCTTTTTGTTGTAATTCTTCAAAATATTTTTGTTGTTCAATCTGCTTTTCATGCAAGCTTTTTTTCTCTGCTTCTAATGTCGATTTTTCTGTAATCCAAAGTAATTTTTCTTTCTTCAACCAATCCAATTGTTCTTCTTTTTCATACAAATCAATTTGCAAACGATCTATTTGTTCTAAATAATTTCCTACTTTAGTTTTAAGATTTTCGGCTTGGAGTTTATTTTCTATATTTTTGTTAATCAGATTATTGTGTAGATTATTTAAACTATTTATTGAGTTTTCTAATTCGTTGATTTTTTCTTTCAGATAAGAATTTTCAATTTCAGATGTTTTGATGTCATCTTTCAAAGACTGATATTCTTTTGGTGATAAATAGTTTTTTTTCCATGTAAAGAACGTCAATAGAAGTACGAGAATAGAACAAGTTAAAAGGATAAATAAAATTATTTCTAGTGATTTCATAGGGGTAGATTTCGTTTATTTATTTTTTTCCTCGATCCATTTCGACAGATATTTTGTAGCCATCAATCCTTGTTGTTGCATCAAGGTTCCTACAATATTTTGATTTCGGTAGGAGAGAATATTGTTAGAAATATCGTCAATTTTTTCTTTAAAAATGCAACTCCAAAGATTTAGATCAAATTTTTGTTTCAAAAGCTGATATCCTAATGTTTGTTTTTCGTGCCACAGTTTTTCATCTAGGTATAAGTTTATTAGATTTTGGTAGGTATCATTTTCATCCAAAAAATAACCAGGCCAATCGTCATCACAAATTCCTTCAGCTCCTATAGGGCTGGTCACCGAGGGTGTGCCGGCATGCATTGCATCAATAAACTTCCCTTTCAGTCCGGCTCCGAAAGGAATGGGTGCAAGGAGAATTCGATAATTTTGCATCATTTTTTGTGAGTTTTCTGTTCTGCCTAAAACATAAAGTCCTTCTTTGGGTTGTTTCAATTGTTGTACTTTTTTTGTGCAATACGCTCCGTATATATGCATTTCTGCTTTGGGTAGTTGTTTTCTGATAGTTGGCCAATTTTTTTTTATGATTTTCACTGTTTCGTAATTTGGTAAGTGCATAAAATTACCAATGAAACAGAAATTACTCCGTTCATGGAAATTGGGTAGGTATTCAGTTTTGTTGAGTTTTTCTAAAAAAGGTAAATAAAAGAGTAGTTCAGGTGGAATGTTAAATTGCTCTGTTAGTAGTTTTTCTTCTTTTTCAGATATTATTAGACTAAGATCAGATCGATAAATACTGCTCAATTCTCTTTTAGCCAGTGTGGATAAGGGGAAAAGCGAAACAGTAGTCTTATTTTTATATGCTTCGGTTCGAGCTTCGCGGAGAAAATGCAAATCTTCAGTATCTAAAATCTGGATACTTTTTGGGCTAAATTCTTTTACTCGCCAACCAAATTGTTCTTCGGTTATAAAACGATCATACACCACAATATCTGGCAAAAGTTGCTTGATATAATCATCAAAGCTTGCGTCGTTTAGACTAAGTTGTATTTCTTCTACCGAAAGAGAGTTTAAAGGGAAAGAATAATCAGATTTCTGGGCAGATGAACCAAAGATCACTTTATAATCGAATTGTAGGAAAAGCTCTATCAATTGTATTATTCGCCATCCAGCAGCAGAAGAAGTAGGTTCTGGCCAGACCAAACCAATGAAAAAGACTGTCTTTTTATCCATAAAAACAAAGATAGGAGATTTCTCTCCAACCTTTGTTAAATTCGTTCAGTTGTTTTATCAGTCTACTCCAAAGGGTTTACATCATCGGCTACTGGAAATTCTTGTCCAGTATTTCTAATAATATTGTTAAGCTCGAATCTTGCAGTATCAGACATTTTGGCTCCACCAGCTAGTTTGACTTTATCGAGTAAATCTAGTGCTAATTTTTCTTCTTCTCTTTGTTCATTCACTAACCATTGCATGAAATTCCATGTAGCCCAATCCTCTTCTTCCATGCTCATTTTCACAATCTTGTAGATGGCAGTTGTATTGTCGATTTCTTGTTGGAGAACGGCTTCAAAACATTCTAAAATATTTTTGGGTTGTGGCTCTGGCTTTTCGATGGCTTCAATAGTTACAGTTCCTCCTCTTTCTTGTATATATTCTATAATTTTTGCCATATGAACTCGTTCTTCTTGCGAATGTTTCATCATAAAATCTTTTATGCCATCTAGCTTTTGTTCATCTGCCCAACAAGCCAACATTAGATACATTTGAGATGAAAAAGCCTCTGTGGTTACTTGATTGTTTAGTGCTTTTTCTATTGTTTTTGATAATCTGTTTGTTTGCATTATTTCTGTATTTTATATGTATTGCTATATCCAAAAGTTGTGCCTTTTAGTGGTTTTTAGAAAGTATTTTCTGAGGTGCTCATGAATAATAACAACTTTGTTTACACTATGAGGAATATTTTTATGGATATTGACTCATTAAACCATCATCAAAAGCAGCCCAAAACGAAGCTTTTAATCCAGCTTTTTTTAGTACGTTATTGGTCCATGTATTACAAGTATAGAAAATACTATATTTACCATTGGCTTCATAGAAAGCATCATCTTCGCCATATTGTGCATTTGTCTCGATGTATATAGGATGATTATTTTGCCAGATTATTGTTTCTTTTATCGAGTTGATAATGGATTGGTATTGTGCATCAGAAACCCATATAGCCCGTGTTAATTCATCTTCTTTCATGTCTTTATAATAAGTAACATGCAATGCAGCTTCACCCAAACCGGTAGCTGCTACAAAAGCTGTTGATGGTTTCAGGTCCTTCCATTCTGGGGTATCTAGGTAAAATCCTTTATCTCCCCATCCAATTCCAACATATTCGAAATGCGTATCTTTTCCTTTTGTATCTGTATAGGGGAATAATTTTGCCCAATTGATTTGAGAAGTTTCTACCGGAAGCACAAAATCTGTATGTACCTTGTTCGATCGAATGAATATTAGTTTTGTGGGCTTATCGGTTTCCTTTGGTAAAACAGTTTTTCTAGAGAGAATATATTCTGTAGCCAAATAAAGGAAAGTAATTCCTGCCAAAAATGCAATAAAAACTAAACCAAAACGATGAAGTTTTCTTATCATAAAAATAATTTTTATAAAAAAATAAAGAAGCATATAGGTCAATATCAATTACATTGCCAAGAATAAGGAAAAATATTCAGGTTTGTTTTGGTACGATGAGAAGATTAATTGTATTTTTGCCCAGCTTAAAATGGAATCAGGTGGGAATCCTGAACTGTCGCGCAACTGTGATGAATTTTTCTTCTAAGTCAGGTCTTTTTTAAGTATTAAATGCTATCGCGATTGAGGCTAAACCTTCATTCATCGAAGCATGATAGGGTGTTAATAATCAATACTATGCAAAAATTTTATATTCGTTTTATTTCTTTTGTTTCTTTTCGGATATCCGTTTGGGATAAAGTTTTTGTAGATTAAATCCTACATAATTCATTAGAAAAAATTAAACATATGATAACCAAAGAAGAATACCTACAAGCAAAAGAATCTTTGCAAGAAGGGAAGATTACGCAAGATGTTTTTTTGTTGATCGAACAAAAGTATGAACAAGATAAGCAACGTAAAAATAAAATAACATCTGAAGAATGGTCAAAAGATGATGCCTTACAAAAGAGAGTAAAAAATGCTGAAACCGTTGTCTACAAAGCTGTTTTCCCTGGAGACACCAATCACCACAACACTATGTTTGGTGGGACAGTCTTAAGTTATATGGATGAAGTAGCTTTCCTTACGGCAACTCGTTTTAGTAGAAAACCTATCGTTACGGTTTCAAGTGATAAAATAAATTTCGAACATTCTATACCGAGTGGTACAATCGTAAAAGTGGTTGGTAAAGTTGCCGAAATAGGGAGGACCAGTATGAAGGTTTTTATAGAAGTTTTTATTGAGAGTATGTATAGAGAAGGCTCTGAGTTGGCCATAACAGGCACCTTTACTTTGGTTGCCATTAACGAAAACAAGCGTCCTGTAGCTATTATATAAGTTAAATTGATAAAGAAAAAAATCGTTCCGGTATTGAAACGATTTTTTTATTGCAACATTTAGTATTTCTTACATAGAAAAAGACCGCACAGCTTCCAGTGTTTTGTCTATCTCTGGTTGCTTTATTGCGTCGGAAATAAACCATGTTTCATACCCAGAAGGTGCAATATAAACCCCGTTTTCTAACATATGATGAAAGAATTTATTGAAGAGGGTATGATTTGCTTTTTGTGCTGTATCAAAATCATTTACTTTGTGTTCTGCAAAGAAAACAGACATCATAGAGCCTAATTGGTTTACCTGATGAGCAATGCCTTTTTCGGTAAGAATTGCTTTTATTTCTTTGGTTAATGTTTCGGTTGCAAGATCGATTCGTTTATACAAATCCAAATCATCTTTCAGAAGGTTGAGTGTCGTAAAACCAGCGCGCATTGCAATTGGATTTCCACTCAAGGTTCCGGCCTGATAGACTGGGCCATTGGGTGCAAGAAAGTCCATAATTTCTTTGCGTGCAGCGAAAGCTCCTACCGGAAATCCACCTCCAATTACTTTACCAAAAGTAACAATATCTGCATCAATCCCTAATCTTTTTTGTGCTCCAGCAATGTCAAGACGGAAACCTGTCATTACTTCGTCAAAAATCAATAAAGTTTTATTTTTTTCGCACAAAGATTTCAGTCCTTTTAAGAATTCTGGATCGGGTAGAATACAGCCCATATTGCCTGCAACTGGCTCGATGATAATAGCAGCAATGTGGTCTTTATTTTCCTCGAATATTTGTTCTACTGATGCCAAGTTGTTGTACTTTGCTAATAAGGTGTCTTTGGCTGTTCCTTGTGTAACACCTGGTGAATTCGGATTGCCAAAAGTTATTGCTCCGGAACCAGCTTTGATGAGAAAAGAATCCGAATGCCCATGATAACAACCCTCAAATTTGATGATTTTATCTCGGTTGGTATAGCCTCTTGCTAAACGAATCGCAGACATACACGCTTCTGTACCAGAATTTACCATTCTGATTTGGTCTATATTCGGAACTAAACTAATAATCAATCGAGCGATTTCGGTTTCTAGCTCTGTTGGTGTCCCAAAAGAAAAACCAGATTTCAATTGCTCTGTTGTAGCGGCAAGAACTTTTGGGTGTGTATGCCCCAAAATCATTGGTCCCCACGAATTGATATAGTCTATATAACTTCTGTTATCTTCATCGGTGAGATAGGCACCCTTAGCTTTTTTGATGAAGAGAGGTGTTCCACCAACCGATTTAAAAGCCCTTACAGGAGAGTTTACTCCACCCGGGATATAATTTTGTGCTTCTTTGAATAAAGCGCTACTTCTTTGATAAATCATATGTATATTTTTTGTAAACAAATTTCGTGAATATAAAGCATAAAAAAAACCTCCCAAAAAAAAGGAAGGTTGGTCGTCTATGCTTTAATTCTTTTTTTCAGACTTAGCATTTGTCCTGCTTTTGGTTGTGTTCCTGGCTCCATGCGATTGATTCTGTAGAGATTGTTTACTTTTATCCCAAATTTCTGAGAAATCGTATACATATCTTCACCTTCTCGCACTTGATAAGTCTCTTGTGTGCCTTTTGTCTTTTTCATACCAAAGAATATTATCTGACCTTCTTGCAGGGTAGATCCTAAGGTAATTTCGTTGTATTGGGCTAATTTAGAAGGTGCAGTATTGTACATTTTCGCCAGCGATCCAAGTGTCTCTCCGTTTTTCACTACAACATATTGTATGTTGTTGGGATGATTTTTCATACGTAAAGAAGGAAGTTCTGGCTGACTATTGAAAATAATATTGCGTTCTCTTTGATTTAATTCTTCTTTTGGTTGAATAGCTGCAGAAGTGTTGTGTTTTTTATCTTTGATCGTATTAGTGTTCGAAGCTAAAATAACCCGAATAGCTTCATCTTCTTTGATTGTCTGCGTTTTTTCTTCTTTTTTATTTTCTTGGGTAATTCTTGTTTTTGTGTTTTTACTGGGATTGCTGTTACTGCTAACCCAATAACCTCCCTCAGGAGCATCGAAATGCCCATAAAGACTTACCAATTTTGCATACACATCTTCTTCTTTTATCAAATCAAATTGCTGTAAGTTGTATTGTTCTATTTTAGAAATCAGCATGTTAGGGTATCTCGGATTGGTTGCATATCCTGCTTTTTTCAGACCATATGCCCAGCCTTTGTAGTCGGTAACCGATAAGGTGAAAAGATTTTTATAGTATGGTCGCTCTGCTAAAAATTTCGAATGATCTCGATAACTATCCTCAACCGTTGCATAAGCTCGGAAACATTCTCCTTTTGCGTCATCGTCATGATAAATTTTATCTCCAGTCCATTCAGCCTTGCATTTTATACCAAAATGATTATAGGCTTGATTAGCTAATCTGCTTTGCCCGCCACCAGTTTCTATAAGACCTTGCGAAAGGGTAATACTTGCAGGAATATTATACAAGGCTTGTTCTTTTACCGCTAAGAGCGCATGCTTACGTATATAGTCTATGTCGCGTGTATTTTGTGCGTAAGTAGCAGAAGTAGCCACTAAACCAAAAAAGATTATAAGTTTTTTCATGCGTATATTTTTCATTCGTCAAAATCCAAACCCATCCCTTTGTTGCCTTGCAAGCCTCCTGTGTGGATAGCAAGAATATTTGTACCGGGTAAGAAACAATCATTTTCGATCATAGAAAATAATCCAAATAGCATTTTTCCTGTGTACACCAAATCTAAAGGAATGTTTGTTTGTTGGTACAACGTTTTTACAAATTTAATTAATTCTTCCGAAATTTTTGCGTATCCATTAAAATGAAAATCATTAATTAACTCATAATTAGTAGATAACGTATATTTTTTGATTTCATTGTGCAAAAAGTGAGCGTTTTTTAGTGCTGGAAATCCTAAAGCTATTTGATTGTTATTCAGTGTTTTGATGATTCCGCTGATTGTTCCGGCTGTCCCGACAGGGCAGCATATATATTGAAAATCTCGCATACGCTCGTCGATTATTTCTTCACAGCCTTTTACAGCGAATGAGTTGGTGCCGCCTTCAGGTATTATATACACTTTACCAAATTCTTGTTGCAACTCTTCTAGAAAAGACTGAGATGTTTTATTGCGGTAAGTGGTGCGATCTATAAATTTCAAGCTCATACCATTTTCTTGGGCTAGCTGCAAAGTAGGGTTTAGTTCTTTTTTCCTAGCCAATTCGTCGCCTCGTATAATCCCGATGGTTTCAAAGCCAAACTCGGCTCCTGCAGCCGAAGTTGCAGCAATATGATTAGAGAATGCTCCTCCAAAAGTTAATATTTTTTTTATACCTAAGCGATTTGCTTCTAATAGGTTATATTTTAGTTTTCGATACTTGTTCCCCGAAATGGTAGGATGCAAAGTATCTTCTCGTAGGATGGATAAATGTATGTTTTTATATGATAAAAGCGAGAGGTTGATGGTATGTATTTCGGCTTTTTGTTCGGGCCAATGCATTATAAGTATTTTATAAAAGAATAAAATTTTCTTGTCTTTAGATAGTCTAAATTATCATCATTTTCATAAGCTTCTCTTTCGAAAGAGATCGTTCTGTATGCTTCAGATGCATTTCGTGTGATGCATAATCGGATTGTAAATTCTGCTAAATACCACACGAAAAAAATAAACCAAAGTAATTCTACTTGTTGCACAAGATGAATTGTCTCATGGTTCATGGTGCGTAGATTGTTTTTTGTTTTCGCTTCTCGTACAATGATAAATGGGAAAATAGCCATCGCAACGACATTTTTGTTGAGAAAATATTTTGATACGATTGTCCACATATATACTTTACTTTCTTGAGAAATATTGTTTTAGGATGGTGTTATCTCTTTTTTATGCTAGGATGGTCGATGATTTCTTTGTTTTTTGATATGTTTTCTAAACTATCTTTGTGATCAGACCAAAGAATTTTTATATGTTCGCTTGCTTGTGTTAACGGTTCTAATAAGAGACTATTTTTTTTGATTTCTGGAAAAAATATGCTTCCAATCGGACTTACAATATGCATAAACGATGAGCTTATCATAAGGCAAATAACTACTCCTAAAACCGCGCCAGCAAGTCGATTGACAAATCCCAAACCAATCGTCTGTATAGATTTTTGCACCAATGTAGATACTATTCTTATGGTGAGAAGAATTAGGGCAAAAGTAAGTAATATTGCTAATAAAGAAATGAAACTTTCGGAAATCCAATCAACAGATTGCAAGAAAATTTCCATCCCGTGATAGGCTTTTAGGCTAATAAAAAGTGCTATAAAAAAACCAAAAAAACCCACCAATTGAGCTATAAAACCTCTCGAATAACCTCGAATAGCTCCTATCACTAAAAACAATCCTAAAAGGAGGTCTAAGATATTGATTTGATTCAACTTATATTTTTAAGCTTCTACATTGAGATGTTTTTCGGCAATAGATTTTAATTTTTTCACTAAAATATCAATGTCATCTTTGGTATTGAAATGGCTAAATGAAACCCGAAGTGGCGTGAAATTTTGTAATTCATCTTCACTGTAAATTGCAGACATTACGCTCGAAGCTGTTGCTGCACCGGAACTACACGCACTCCCTTGAGAAACAGCGATCCCAGCCAACTCAAGCTCGAAACCGATTAACGAATCTTGAAAAGGCAACTTAAGACTCAAAACAGTATAAAGACTTTCATCCAAATCATCACTCAAACCATTGAACTCGATAGTAGGAATTTCTTTTTTCAGTTCGTCCATTGCATATGCTTTCAGATCTTTGATCTTTTTTTGATATTGATCCATGTTTTCTACGCACAATTCCAGCGCTTTTGCCAAACCTACTATACCATATACATTTTCGGTTCCCGAACGCATATTTCTCTCTTGTCCGCCACCGGTGATTAGAGGTTTTATATGCGTAGACTTTTTGGCATATAAAAATCCACTACCTTTTGGACCATGAATTTTATGTGCTGAACACGATGCAAAGTCTATTCCTAAAGCTTCGAAATCTAATGGATAGTGACCAACGGTCTGGACGGTGTCTGTATGAAAAAGAGCATTGTTTTCTTGGCATAATTTGCTGATAAGCTCAATATTTAGAAGATTCCCTATTTCATTATTAGCATGCATCAACGAGACCAAGGTTTTTTTAGATTGATCTGTAATTAACTCCGAAAACTGATTGTAATCTATACGAGCTTTTTCATCTAGATTAAGTCGTATAACTTCTACTTTTAGGGTAGATTCTAATTCTTTTATGGTTTCTTGCACGCACTTATGCTCGATAGAAGTTGTAATAATTCTCTCGACACCCAAATCTTTTACACAAGAACGGATTACGGTATTATTGGATTCTGTTCCCGAAGAAGTAAAGTATATTTCGGCTGGACTTACATTGATAAAAGAAGCAATTTTCTTTCGCGACAATTCGAGTAATGCTTTTGCTTCTCTACCAAAAATGTGGGTTGAAGATGGGTTTCCGTAAACATTTTTCATGGCATGAACCATTTCCTCTATAACAGCTGGGTCTAATTGCGTAGTGGCTGCATTGTCCAAATATACTTTTTGCATTGTCTTATTTTTTGTGTTTTTGCAAATTTATAAAAATATAAGGATAATTCGTCGGATTTAACGATTTTCATCAAAACGAACCAGATCTGTACTCATAAAACGCCATTCAGGTGTAAGAATTACTCCTTTTTTTATTTCGAACCAAGGAGAAATATCTGGATTTTCGGTATTGTTAATTATATGTATTTCTTGCGAAGGATAATAACTCTGTGCCAATAGTACAACACGTTCACCCTTCATGTTTTCTGCCATATCGAGTACCATTACAGCATGGCTTTTTGTGCCGCTGTTTTGATAGAAAATATCTCCTATATGTATATCTTTTAACGCTACCGAAGAGGTGTAGTTGGATAGAGAAGAGGGAGATAAATTATCATACGCATAATCTAGATAAGATAAAAAAACAGAGTAATCTTTAGTATTACTATAAGAGTTGAAGTTAGGAATTGATTTTTCTTCTCGATCAAAGCGTATTCGATTGTATTTTTTGGTTTGATAAAAGTATTCATTTCTCAAACGAAAAACAGCATTGCTGTAAACTTGTTTGTTTTTATTAGAAATAGGAAGGTTGAGAACAGCCGAATATAGGTTAGTGTTTTCTTTAATACTCCCGTCGAAGTTTTTCACATTTGTGCCATGGGGTTTGATGGTTAGATTTCTAAGAAAATTAGAAAACTCGTGTTCATCTATCACACGAACATACCCATTAGGAGTTTCTATACGCTTATACAGAACACCTGCATTCTTATTAATGTGTGCAAATTCTGACGTTATATTTTTATTCGATGGATTCAAAAAATTCTCGAACGAAAATTCATTCAGAGTGGTACATCCTATATTCAAAAGGGAAATAGCGCTGATATATACAAAAATCTTCTTCATTTATCAAGTAGATTATTTTATCAAATTTCATGCCGATGTGATTTTTTTTACATTTTTAAAGCATTTATTTGATCTCGTAACGAAGCTGCTTGTATAAAATCTAAGTTTTTAGCAGCTTTTTCCATAGCTTTTGTTAATTTTTCTATCTGTTGTTGTTTCTCTTCCGATGTGTATAGTTCTGTATTTTCAGCAGCTTCGGCTATTAAATGTTTTTGTTCATAAGGGTTAAGTTCGAAACTTTCTGCTTGTTTATTAAGGGATATAATTTTTTTGTGTAATGGCTGAGGAGTTTTTCCGTGTTCGATATTGTATTGATGTTGGATTTCTCGCCTTCTATTTGTTTCGTCGATAGTTTGTTGCATACTATCTGTGATTTTGTCTGCATACATTATTGCTAAACCATTGACGTTTCTTGCAGCACGACCAACTGTTTGGGTAAGTGAACGATTGCTACGCAAAAAACCTTCTTTATCAGCATCTAAAATTGCAACTAAAGAAACTTCTGGTAAGTCGAGACCTTCTCTTAGAAGGTTTACACCAACTAAAACATCAAAAAGTCCTGCGCGTAGATCAGCCATAATTTTCACCCGCTCTAAGGTATCTATATCAGAATGGATATAATTGGTTCGTATACCATATTTTACTAAAAATTTAGTCAACTCTTCTGCCATTCTTTTGGTTAATGTTGTGACTAAAACACGTTCATCTAGATCAACTCTTTTCTGGATTTCTTCCATCAAATCATCCATCTGGTTTTGTGATGGGCGTACTTCTATAATGGGATCCAACAATCCAGTAGGGCGAATAACTTGCTCTACTACAACGCCTTCTGATTTTTCCAACTCATATTTTGCCGGAGTTGCAGAAACGTAAATTACTTGGTTTTGTAACGATTCAAACTCTTCAAACTTTAAGGGTCTATTGTCCATAGCTGCCGGAAGACGAAAGCCGTATTCTACCAAATTTTCTTTTCTCGATCGGTCACCACCATACATCGCATGAACTTGAGAAACGGTTACATGCGACTCATCAATTACCATTAGATAATCATCTGGGAAATAATCGAGTAAACAGAATGGGCGAGTGCCAGGTTCACGACCGTCTAAATAACGAGAATAATTTTCAATACCCGAACAGTAACCTAGTTCTTTTATCATTTCTAAATCAAACTCAGTTCTTTCTTTCAGGCGTTTAGCTTCTAATGTTTTGCCAATTTCTATAAAATAATCGACTTGTTTTCCTAGATCCAACTGAATGTTGTGTATTGCATCGTTTAGGGTTTCCTTCGACGTTACAAATAAATTGGCAGGATATATATTTATTTTTTCTAGTTTGGTAATTGTTTTGCCTGTTTCAATATCAAAAATAGAAATCTCTTCTACTTCATCACCAAAATAACTTAGGCGAATACCATCATCTGCATACGCTGGGTAAATATCTATAGTATCTCCTTTTATTCGAAAATTTCCACGCAGAAATGCTCCTTCGGTTCTTGAGTACAACGATTGTACCAGTTTGTGCAACAAATGTGTTCTGGATATGATTTGTCCTTGTTCTATAGATATCACGTTTTTATGAAATTCGGTTGGATTCCCGATTCCATACAAACAAGAGACAGAAGCAACTACCAAAATGTCGCGTCGACCAGATAATAGAGAAGAAGTTGTGCTAAGACGTAATTTTTCTATCTCTTCGTTGATCGATAAGTCTTTTTCTATGTAGGTACCCGAAGAGGGTAAATAGGCCTCTGGCTGATAATAATCGTAGTAAGAAACAAAATATTCTATAGCATTGTCGGGAAAAAATTCTTTGAACTCCATATACAATTGTGCCGCCAATGTCTTGTTGTGGGCAAGCACCAAGGTTGGTCGTTGAATTTCTGTAACTACATTGGCAATGGTAAATGTTTTCCCAGATCCGGTAACTCCTAAAAGTGTTTGATATTTGTCACCATCGAGAACACCTTGGGCTAATTTTTTTATGGCTTGAGGTTGGTCTCCTGTTGGCTCAAAAGTCGATTTAATTTCGAATTGCATTGTACAAAATTACGAAGTTTTATAAAAAATAAAAAGGCGACTTATAAAGTCACCTTTTCATCAAAACCACAAAAAAATGAGAAAACTGTTTACTTTTACTTAAACAAACTTTCTGCTAATTAGACAAACAAATTGCTTGTGCTAAAGAGTTTACAAATATAGGAAGTTTATGTTGACAGATTATGATAAATTCTATAATATTTATCTTTGTTGTGTATAGGAGTTGTCTATGTTTTTACGTAAATAATTGGTTTATATCGCTTTATGATAAAAAACTAGTGTGGATGGTGTGTAAATTACACCAATAGTTTTTTTGCTTCGTTCCAAAGAGTATCAAGTGTCGAAAGATCTATTTCACCTAGAACTAGGTTATTTTGCTCTGCTAATTCTTCGAGCTTCTGGAATCGTAGAATAAACTTTTGATTTGTTTTGCTTAGCGCTTCATCTGGATTAATCCCAACAAAACGAGCATAATTTATCATCGAAAATAATAAATCACCAAATTCTTCTTCCTTTAATTGGGGATTTTGTTCGGCTTCATATTCATTTATTTCTTCTTTTATTTTGTCCCAAACTTGTTGTGCATTTTCGAATTCGAAGCCAATTCCTTTTACTTTTTCTTGTATCCGATTAGCTTTTATCAGGGCTGGCAAAGAGGTAGGAATGCCAGAAAGTACAGATGTATTGCCTTCTTTCAGTTTTAGTTTTTCCCAATTTTCGATTACTTCTTCTTGCGTTTCGACTTTTAAGTTTCCGTAAATGTGTGGGTGTCGGAATATCAATTTTTTGGTAAGTTGTTGAAGTACATCTGTAATATCAAAATCATTGGTTTCAGATGCAATTTTAGCATAAAAAACTAGGTGAAGCATAACATCACCTAGTTCTTTTTTTATTTCTTGTAAGTCTTGTGAGAGGATCGCATCAGATAATTCGTACACTTCTTCTATTGTCAATGTACGTAAACTTTCCATGGTTTGTTTACGATCCCAAGGACATTTTTCGCGCAATTCATCCATTACATCTAATAGGTGACCGAAAGCTTCTAGTTGCTTTTTGCGCTGTGTTTTCATGCTTGCTTACTCTTTGTCTTTTTTAGTTGTTTTTTTGGCTGCAGGTTTTTTTTCTGCTTTGTCTTCTTTTTTTGCCTCAGAAGCTTTTTTTGCTGTTGTATTTTTTTTTGCAGCAGTTTTCTTATCAGCTTTTTTTTCTTCCTCTTTCTGTTTTTCTTTGGTCTCTTCTACTTGAGGAGTTTCGCCTTTTTCTGCAGCTTCTGCTTGTGCTTTATGCTCGGCTATTGCTTTCTCTACAGCTTCTACATCGATGTTTAATAAACCTTTCGATTGTAATAAATTATACCATTGGAAAAGTTTTTTCAAATCAGAATCATATACGCGTTCTGCATCATATTCTGGTAAAACTTCTTCCATATAGGCGCGTAATTTGGCTCCAGATTCTTTGTGATTAATCGCTTGTCCTCCGTTTTCTTTTTTGTAGATTCTGAAGAAAACTTCTGCTAAAGGATGTTCTTGTGAAACACCATATATTGCAACATTATCCAATAAACTAACATTGTAGTTGGCTGCAATGTTCATTTTCTTTCCTTTTTCTAAATCTTCTACAACGAAACCACTACGGGTTTGAGAAATTAATTTGTATAAACCTGGTTTTCCTGAAATAGCTATAACTCTTGATAAATCCATATTATGTTATGTTTTAGGGCTCTATGAAGGGAATTTCATTTTATAATGTACAGAAATGTTCCCTTTTGATATGTTTTTTAATTTGTTACTAATTAATTTTTTTTTGAAACTCGAAAGATAATCAATAAATAACTTTCCATCCAAATGATCATATTCATGCTGAATAACTCTTGCCGGTAAACCTGTAAAACTTTCGGTATGTTCTACAAAATTCTCATCCAGGTAAGTAAGCGTAATGCCATCTGGTCGAGTGACATCTTCGTGGATGTTGGGAATACTTAGACAACCTTCTGTAAATTTCCAATCGTCACCAAAGGTTTCGATTTTTTTTGGATTTATGAAAATTTTTTTAAAATTTTCTAAGGTTTCTTTTTCTTCATCATTGTCTTCATCTTCAGCAAACGGCCGACAATCCACCACAAACATACGTATACTCTTCCCAATCTGAGGCGCTGCTAATCCCACACCATTCGAATCGTACATCGTATCGAACATATTCTCGATTAATTCTGTTAAATGAGGATAATCTTGCTCGATTAGCGCTGTCTTTTTACGTAATATTGGGTCGCCATAGGCGATAATAGGTAAAACCATGTTGTTGATCTATGAAATTTGGGCAAAGATACAATCTTATTTTTTTGATAAAAATGATTGAAGAATAATTGTTGCACTAATTTTATCCAGTGAACCTTTTGATTGGCGGTCTTTCTTTTTCATCCCACCACTGATTTGCGTTTGTAAGGCCATTTTACTCGTAAACATTTCGTTTTCGCGATAAATGGGTATTTGAGGGTATGATTGTTTGAATTTTAGAATGAATTTCTGTATTTCGTTTTCGATAGGATTCATTTCACCCGAAAATTTCATAGGTAAACCAATCACCAATTCCGATACTTTTTCTTTCGCAAAATAGGTCTCAAAAAAATTGAATAATTCTTTTGTTTCTATTGTATCTACTGGTGTAGCAATAATTTGCAATTCATCTGTCACAGCAATTCCGGTTCTTTTTTCACCAAAATCCAACGCCATTATTCTTCCCATAATCTTGTATAAAAACACAAAGTTATTTCATCAGAAGTAGAATACCTAAGAAACAGCTTATATTTGTATGAAAGTTTATTATAAATAAAAAAATAACATGGAAAATCTGCAAATACTTATAGAACAGGCTTGGAAAAACAAGGATTTGTTACAAAAAAAAGAATACCAAGATGCTATCCGCCAAGTTGTCGAACTTCTAGATCAAGGTACACTTCGTGTTGCCGAGCCAGCAAATGACGCATGGTTGGTGAACGAATGGGTGAAAAAAGCAGTGGTAATGTATTTCCCAATACAAACGATGGAAACACAGGAGGTAGGTATTTTCGAATATCACGACAAAATTCCTCTAAAAAAAGACTATGCTTCAAAAGGTATTCGTGTTGTCCCAAATGCTGTAGCAAGACATGGCGCATATATTTCTTCTGGTGTAATACTAATGCCTTCTTACGTTAACATTGGTGCATATGTAGACGAGGGAACTATGGTCGATACATGGGCTACTGTAGGGTCTTGTGCGCAAATTGGTAAAAATGTTCATTTATCGGGTGGTGTTGGTATTGGTGGTGTTCTAGAGCCGTTACAAGCAGCACCTGTTATCATAGAAGATGGTGCATTTATCGGGTCTCGCTGTATCGTTGTAGAAGGTGTGCGAGTAGGAAAAGAAGCTGTTTTAGGAGCCAATGTAGTGTTGACAGCTTCTACAAAAATTATAGACGTTACAGGAGATGAACCGAAAGAAATAAAAGGTTATGTGCCAGAACGATCAGTTGTAATCCCGGGGTCTTATACCAAGAAGTTCGTTGCAGGAGAATATCAAGTTCCTTGTGCGCTGATTATTGGTCAAAGAAAATCATCAACCGATCTTAAAACATCTCTAAACAATGCTTTAAGAGATTTCCAAGTAGCGGTTTAGTATCGGGATATTTTTTTTCTTGATTAAAGTGTTAGGAAAAATAGCAATCGATTCGTTTGCATTATGGTATAATAAAGAGCGTTTAGTTTACTAAACGCTCTTTATTAATACTACTATCGAAATGAAATAATTCAATAAAAATGAAATAATTCAATAAATATGTATAAACTATCTCGAAATAGATTTTTCTTTATAGAAAATTCGGCACTTGAGTAGAATTGTATTTATTTTTTTTATGTGAAAGGATGATAAATATTTAAGTGCTTTCTAGAAAATACATTAGTATGTTTTGTGCTGGATAAATGTTAATTACTTGAAACATATTTCAACCCGACGATTGAGGCAATAAGGGTGAAAATGAAAAAAATTCTCCAGAAATTAGTAGGCTCCTTGAAAAAAAATATTCCAACCAAAACGGTACCAACAGCACCAATCCCCGTCCATACTGCATATGCAGTGCCTAAAGGCAGTTGTTGGGTTGCTTTAACCAATAACGTCATGCTGATAAGCAAAAATATGCAAAACGCTGAATACCATAAATATTCATTGGCTTTGCTTGTCGCTTCTTTTGCTTTTCCTAAACTAAAAGTAAAACCTACTTCGCATAATCCTGCTATAATCAATATGATCCAATTCATTTTTGTATATACCTAGTTATTTCTATTTCGTGCTAATGGGTTTAGCATTGCACATTGTTGTTTGTTAATGATTATTATGGTAGGAGGTGTGAAAAACAAGATTTAAAAATTTTTTCTTTTCCATTCATCAATTTCTTCTACGGTTAATTGGCAAGCTTTTAAACTATCTTCAATAGCCTTCTGATCCATATCAAAACCAATAAAAACTAATTCTATAATCCGATCGCCCCATTCAGGTGACCATTTCTCTTGAATCATTTTTCTATTTTCTTGATAAGCGGCATATTGCACTCGCTCTTCTTCTGGTATAGCACTCCACCACGTTCCTGCTGCGTCGATCCGTATACTTCTGCCGGCTTGACTAAGAAAAATTGCATCGTCTGGTCGATTGGCAAGCCAAAATAAACCTTTGCTTCTATAAATACTAGAAGGATAGTTATCATTAAGAAATGTTAAGAACCGTTCTGCATGAAACGGAATTTGTGATCGATAAACAAACGAATGTATTTGATATTTTTTTTCTAGATGGGATGGATGATTACAATGAACGTCCATACATTCGTGCTCGTGTGTGTGGGGTAATTGAGTTTCCTGCTCTTCGAGTGCTTTTACCCAAGCGTCCATGTTTTGTGTTTCTTCGAAATTGAATCGTTTTGTATTAAGGATAGATTGAACATCTATTCTACTAAATGTTGCAGGTAGGATGGTTGCGGTTGGATTTAATTTTTTGATTAAACCTTCGATTCTTAGCAATTCCATTTCCGAAACCAAGTCCATTTTATTAAGAACGATAACATTAGCAAACTCTATCTGATCCAATAATAGGTTAACAATCGGGCGTTGATCATCTTGGTTATCCGTTAATCCTCGATCAAAAACAACATCATCTGTACCAAAATTTCTAAAAAAATTAAAAGCATCTACAACAGTGACCAATGTATCTAAGCGAACTTGCGCATTGAGGTTTATACTCCCATCTGGGCTAGCATAATCGAGCGATTGTGCAATCGGAGCCGGATCAGAAATGCCAGAAGATTCAATTATCAAATAATCATATCTTTTTTCTTTTACCAATTTATCAATCGCCACAATGAGGTCTTCTTGTAACTCGCAACAAACACATCCGTTTGATAATTCTATCAATTTATCTTCGGTCTGTAATAGAGAAGAGTTTTGTGAAATCATTTTAGCATCTATATTTATTTCGCCCATATCGTTTACGATAAGTGCAATCTTCAGGCCTTCTTGGTTGTGGAGAATGTTATTAAGCAAGGTGGTTTTGCCGCTTCCTAGAAAACCAGACAAAACAGTGACAGGTAATCTCGAGTCCATTTTTTGGGGATTGTTTTATGAGGCAAAGGTAGGGAGTTTCTTGACATTTTTATTTTCTAGAGATTGATAAAATATTGTTAACAACAACAGGAATACAAGTTTTCGGAATTTTTTTTATAATTTTGACGACCAAGAATTATAAATTTGTTACAAAGACTTATTCCTTTCCTTTTTATTGCTGCACTAATAGAATTTTACACCTATCGAGCTTTTAGTTTAGCTTTTACCAATAAAAAAGTAAGATTTGCATATTGGCTAACAACTATAATAGCATGGTCGGTAATAGTATACGAGTTGATTACCCTAAAAATAGATGATGGTCAAACTTTCGGCTTTCAATTAATGGTCGGCCTATTTGTGTTGATGTATATACCAAAATTCTTGATTTTTATTTTGATTTTTGGTAACGATGTTTTGAGTTTTTCGGGTCGAGTGCTAAGACGCTTTTTACAACCAAAAAACACAACTCCTTATTTACCCGCACGTAAAACATTCATTGCACAGTCGGCTTTGGCTTTGGCTGCTATTCCTTTTTGGGCAGTAATTCATGGAGTAACGATAGGGAAATTTAACTTCAAAAAACATTTTCATCGTTTAATTTTTGATGATCTTCCCGAGAGTTTTGATGGTTTTAGGATTTTACAAATTTCAGACATTCATACTGGAAGTATACTTGCAAGAGATATGGAAAAAATAGAAGCTGCCGTGAAAATGATCAATGAACAACGGGCAGATTTAATAGTATATACAGGAGACTTGGTGAATAATTTTGCAGAAGAAACTGTACCATGGATAGATGTTTTGAAAAAAATAAATCGGGCTCCGTATGGTAATTTTGCAGTTATGGGAAATCATGATTATGGAGAATATACACGTTGGAACTCTGAGGAAGCTAAGCAACAAAACGTAAAGGATATTCAAGAAGCATACAGAAAAATTGGTTTTCAATTGCTACTTAATGAACATGTAACAATAGCAAAAGAAAAAGATAAAATTCAGTTAATCGGTGTAGAAAATTGGGGGAGTAGATTTATACAAAAGGCTGATATACCCAAAGCTACAAAAGGAGTTCATCCTGCGGATTTTAAAATTTTTCTCACCCACGATCCATCTCATTGGGATATGAAAATCAAAGAGCATCCACTCAATTTTCAGTTAACTTTTTCGGGGCACACTCACGGGATGCAAATGGGTATAGAGGTGCCTAATTTAGGAGTGAAATGGTCGCCTTCTCAATATATTTACAAACAATGGGCAGGTTTATATGAGCATCAAAAAAGATTTATTTATGTAAATCGAGGTTTTGGTTATCATTTTTTCCCAGGTAGGATAGGAATTTTACCAGAGATTACAGTTGTAGAATTAAAAAAAGCTTAGCTAGTAATAATTTTTTTTTTATTTCGATAAGAAAGAAATTTAAGCTGATTATCCTTCTATATATTTAATAAAAAGTTGAGAAAAGTAGAGTTTTATTGATTTAGTATTCTCTTTCCATCACATACTGTACCATCAACTCTAAGGCATCCCGACATTCGTTTTGGGGAAATTCGTGTAGAATAGCAATTGCTTCATTTGCATATTGGTACATCATTTTCTTGGTGTATTCTATTCCGCCATTTTGTTTTACAAATTCGATTACTTCTCGCACACGTTTCTTGTTGTTGTTATGTTTTTTTACCGACTGAATCAACCATTTTTTGTTTTCTTTTGTGGTTGTATTCAAGGTGTAAATCAGAGGAAGTGTCATTTTTTGCTCCTTGATATCAATCCCGACGGGTTTACCTATTAAGTTCGACTGTGTATAATCAAATAGATCATCTTTTATCTGAAAAGCAATGCCTACTAATTCTCCAAATTTATGCAAACGTTCTGCGACCATATTGTCCGAGCTTACCGAAAGTGCACCAGCTTTACAACAAGCAGCAATCAATGTTGCAGTTTTCATCCGAATTATCTCGAAATAAACTTCTTCGGTAATATCGAGTTTTCGTGCTTTTTCTATTTGTAATAGTTCGCCCTCGGATATTTCTTTTATTGCAACAGAAACGGTTTCTAGAAGGTCAAAATCTTTGTTTTGTGTAGAAATAATTAGAGTTTTCGATAGGAAGTAATCCCCAACCAAAACTGCAATTTTGTTTTTCCATAGTGCATTGAGAGAAAAGAAACCGCGACGCATATGGCTGTCGTCAACAACGTCATCGTGTACTAAAGTTGCGGTGTGTATTAGCTCGATAAATGATGCAGCACGATAGGTTTTTTCGTTCACTTCACCTAGCATTTTCGCTATAAGAAAAACAAACATAGGTCGCATTTGCTTCCCTTTTCGGCGTACGATATAATAGGTAATTCGGTCTAATAATGAAACGTTACTTTTCATCGACTCGAAGAATTTATCCTCGAAGAGTTTCATTTCGTTGGCAATCGGTGCCTTGATTAAATCGCTTTTTTTACTCAAAACTATTTATTTTATCACTATTTCTGCCGGGAAACAATGCATCTGTTGTTTAGCACTCAGCCCCTTGTAATTTATTTCTTCTCCACTAACACAGATTTCTTTGCGTTGTGGATTTACCGAAACGCCTTCTAATTGTCCCCAATCGACAACAAAGCCCAAAGGTAGGCTAATTATTCTATCTGCAGAAAAGAATTTTTCTGAATTCTCTGGAATAGTAAACCAATTGAGAAATGCTATTCCTTCTTTGGTGTAACCGAGCAAATATACCCCGGCAGTTTCTTGATGTGCACTAATAAAAGCTGCTGTTACCAGGTAATTGATAGGAAAAGTCTCTATTTTCTTTGCAGCTTGTTTTGTGGTGATTTTAGGATCTATGGTGTAATGGGTGGTTTGCAAACTTTCCCATTCTTTGGTGAAAAGATGTAACTTCCCATTGTATGCAAAAAAAGCTTCTAAATCGAAATTATTCGCTCTATTTTTTATTTGGTAAGACGTTTGTTCTGGATAATAAAATGATAGGGTAGTGTAGCTTATTTTCTGAATTTCTTTTTTCGGGTCGATATCTTTTTTTTCTATCATAAAAATAGACAAATTTTGTCTCGACCCTAAATTATTCCCAAAATCACCGATATATAGAAAGTTTTCGTCTTGGGTAATTTCTTCCCAATCGAAATTATCAGCACCTTCAAGAATCAAAGTTTGTACTATTTTACCATTATTCCCGTCGAACAAATAGATTTCATTTTTATTCTGACTGTCATTCAAACCCCAAAAAAGAGGCTGTGTTTCGGTAGAGCGATCGTCAAACTCTAATGCAGAGATTTCTCTCAGCGTATCGGGTAAATTAATACTTCTGATTTTTTCAGTCGCAAGCGATAAGGTATCTACTTTTTGAGCCCAAGTAAAAATACTTATCTGGGCTAAAAGGAAGAAGCAAATTTTCTTCATCTCTGTTTTTCCTTATTTAGTTGTTTTATTGGCTAATTGACCACAGGCGGCATCGATATCTTTTCCTCGACTTCGTCGTACATTAACAATTATTCCGTTTTTTTCCAAGGCATCAATATACGCATTTAGTACTTGTGGGCTTGCTTGCTGATAGGGGCCATCGTCTATCGTATTGTACTCGATTATGTTTACTTTTGATGGTACGCGTTTGCAAAAACGGACTAAGGCGTCAATGTCTTCTTTTTTATCATTGATATCTTTCCAAACAATGTATTCGAAAGTAATTTTACTCTTTGTTGTGTCATACCAATATTGTAAACTTTTCAATAGATCGGTAAGGGGAAATTTCACCGAAAAAGGCATGATTTTGTTTCGTATTTCTTCTCGTGCCGAATGTAAAGAAACTGCTAATCCGATCTTTAAATCTTCATCGGCTAATTTTTCTATCATTTTCGGTATTCCCGAGGTGGAAAGAGTAATTCGTCTTGGAGACATTCCCAGCCCTTCGGGTAAAGTAATCTTCTTAATCGCTTCTACAACTTCGGTATAATTGAGTAAAGGTTCGCCCATTCCCATAAAAACTATATTGCTCAGTGGTCGATCGAAATATTCTCTACTTTCGCGATCGATAATTACCACTTGGTCAACAATTTCTGCTGCGGTAAGATTACGCATTCTCTTTAGTTGGGCTGTAGCACAAAATGTACAGTCTAAGCTACAACCAACTTGAGAAGAAATACAAGCAGTGGTACGGGTTTCGGTAGGAATTAGCACAGATTCTACTACATTGCCGTCGTGTAATTTTACGGCATTTTTAATGGTTCCGTCGTTACTCTTTTGTAGAAAGTCTACTTCCACCGGTTGAATACGAAAAGCTGCGTCTAGATTTTCACGTAGGCTTTTAGAAAGATTTGTCATGTCATTAAAGTCATGTGCATTCTTTTTCCATAACCATTCGTATACTTGTTTACCACGAAAGGCTTTTTCTCCAATCGATTGGAAATAGACTTCCAAATCCTGTTGAGATAATTTTCGGATATCTTTTTTGGTAGGATTCACTAATTTGCTTATAAAATTAACATGGCATCACCGTACGAATAAAACTTATAACCTTCTTTTATTGCTTCGTCATAGGCTTTCATGATTAATTCGTGTCCAGCAAAAGCTGAAATCATCATTAATAAAGTCGATTTTGGCGTATGGAAATTGGTTACCATACAATTAGCAATACTAAAATCGTACGGAGGATAAATAAATTTATTTGTCCAGCCATTAAATGCATTGAGGTGTCCGTCGGCAGAAACAGAACTTTCTATAGATCTCATAGATGTAGTCCCGATAGCACAAACTCTTTTCTTTGCATCGATAGCTTTATTTACTAAATCGGCAGATTCTTGCGGAATAATCACTTGCTCTGACTCCATTTTATGTTTCGATAAATCTTCAACCTCTACCGGCATAAAAGTCCCTAAACCAATATGTAAAGTTACTTCTGCAAAATCTACTCCTTTGATTTCTAAACGTTTTAGTAGGTGTTTAGAAAAATGCAAGCCTGCTGTGGGTGCAGCTACTGCCCCTTCTTCTTTTGCATAAATGGTTTGGTAGCGCTCAGCATCTTCTTCATCAGCATCGCGTTTTATATATTTTGGTAGAGGAGTATCGCCAATTTCTTTTAGTTTGATTCTAAACTCTTCATAAGAACCATCAAAAAGAAAACGCAAAGTTCTTCCTCGAGAAGTTGTATTGTCTACTACTTCTGCAACTAGTGTATCATCTTCGTCAAAAAATAACTTATTACCGATACGGATCTTTCTTGCAGGATCTACTAATACATCCCATAAACGAGTTTCAGGATCTAACTCACGCAATAAAAAAACTTCAATTTTTGCACCAGTTTTTTCTTTGTTTCCCATTAGACGTGCAGGAAATACTTTGGTGTTGTTACGAATCATAACATCGCCTTCGTCAAAATATTCAATTAAATCCTTAAATAATCTATGCTCAATTTTTCCTGTATCTCGATGAATGACCATTAGCCGTGCCTCATCACGGTGTTCAGACGGGCGTTCTGCTAATAACTCATCCGGAAGTTTAAAGTCGAAATCAGACGTTTTCATTTTCATAACCAAAAATTTTTACAAATATACAACTTCCGATATGCCTTTGTCAAGTATTTCGATTCCTTCGTAGGTTTTTTCTATTCCTAATAAGTCAGAGAAAAAAAATGTTTTTTGTAATTGATTTGATTTAACATAATATTGTCAATGTGTGGATACTTGTTTTGATTAATATAAATATTTTTAAGTACATTAATAAAATAGAGGGATATACGTGAATATATAAAATTTTTAACACTAGGATAAAAAATAAAATAAAAAATTAGAATAAAATAATAGGTGTGTAGAAGTGTTATTGATATAATGATACAATGTGTAATTTAAAAAAAAATACTAGAATAACACTAGTTTATTAAAAAGTGAAAGTACTTTATATTAAATTAAAATTAAAAAACAGATAAAAAATCCTCTATGGATAACGAGTAGAGAATATTTAATGAAGCACAGTAAAATGCAATAGGTAGTAGAGCTTAATATTAATAGCTTTGGGAGTGAAAATAAACAAAACCTCAAGCAACACATTATTTTTG
>NZ_KV798543.1:0-1653 GCF_001809725.1 Weeksella sp. HMSC059D05 | reverse complement strand
GAACTGTTGGAAAAACGGGGAACTTACACTTTTTATTACTAAAAAGAAAATTCAACAATTGGCACAGTAAAATATTACACATATACTACAATAACAAAACCCTGCATTTGCAGGGTTTTGTTATTAATTAATTTTTTACTTTGAAAACCGTTACCGGTGTCATCTGCTACTTGCAAAGGGAATGCCCTTTGATCCCTTACATGAAGATTAATTTATTTTACTTGTAGCTTTATACTCTCTGGAACTAATCCTATTAGTAATTTATCTGAAGACTCATTCCGTTTATAATTCTTTGGCAATCCATATTTTTGAATTAGTTTATCATCCTCAAAGAGATCTACAGAATCATAAAAATTATAAAATCCTGATTTGGCTTTTAATACATAAACTAGACTATCACCAATTGAACTTACTATATTATCGTTAATCTTAATTATATTTTCATTTGAAATACAGATATACGTTTTAGATTCTTTAATATATGCTGTTAATTCCGTATTAAAACGTATACTATCATTTGAAAAATCTTTCTGTATTGAGCCTAAACGATTCGTTTCATTGATTATATACTCATAGTCATAACTAGTAATTTCAACCGTTTTGTACAGGTCTTCATTAGTAGCTTCGTCTATATCCCCACAATAATCTCGCTTTTTTCCATCAATTATTTCAGTCTCGTATACGATAAAAATCTCTGAAAATTTTGTGTGTTCTCCTTTTATACAAGAGAAGAATATTGTAGCAAAAAATAATAATAAAAAACACTTTCTCATAAAAATTATTTTATTAGACCGTATTTTCTCCAAGCTGCAGGTAAATTGTCCCCAGGTAATCTATATGGAACAGGTCTCTGTACAGGGGATGTTACTCTTATTACTGTTCCTCCATGATGATTCCTAGTTCTCTCACCATTTGCCCGAGCTGTCTTATTCTCATATTTATTGATTACAAATCTTTCGTTTTTTGTATTGTATTCTTTATCGGATCCAGTTTTGCTATTTTTTTTGTATTGTTCATAAGTACCGTTCTTCTTAGCTTTATTAGCTTCTAATGCATGCCCTGCTTCATGCTCAAGTACTGTTGCTGGAGACTGATACCCTCCATCATCAAAATTTAACCCTCCGTAATCAAGCCAGTATAATATGTCAGAATCAGGAAGATAAAAACTACCATCACCAAAACTTTTACCCAAAGGATTATTTTTTTGTGTGTTTAGTGCCGATTCCATATCGTAAACACTTGTAGAGTATTCGTTATTGGTTACTAATTCCTTTAAAGCTTCACCACCTCCATTTTCAATGTTAAAATTATATGCTTTAATGACATTTTGAACGAAATCATTTTTAGGAGCATCCTTGCCATTTTTTCCATTATATTGAAAGGAATCTGCAGTTATTTTTCCTTTTTTATTTACTTTAAAATTGTAAAATATAATTATGTCTCTTCCGTCAGGGTCAATAAATACATTAGGATTATTAACAGCATAATTATAAGGCGACCATCCATAATATTTATCCGTCAGCGGGTCGATGTTCATCCATCTCTCAATACTTGGGTCGTAGTTACGGGCACCGTAATCGTATAAGTTGATGTCAAACTCATTCTGCAACTCCTTGCCGTTGTACTTATAATTATACGTAGCCGAACCCGTTG
>NZ_KV798542.1:0-49247 GCF_001809725.1 Weeksella sp. HMSC059D05 | reverse complement strand
AACCTTTTTTTAAAGTTTTATTCATATTACTTAAATATCAAATACTTAAATAATGTTTTATAAACTAACAGTACTATATGCTGAATGAAGTGGGTTTTAAATATAAAAAAACCCACCTTTACTAGAGGTGGGTGATAGAACGTTTTAATTGTCAATGTTTATTTTACTTTTTCTACGATGGCTTTGAAAGCTTCTGGGTTATTCATCGCTAAGTCAGCTAACACTTTACGATTTAACTCAATTCCTGCTTTTTTCGTTGCCCCCATGAATTGCGAGTAAGACATTCCATGTAATCGTGCACCGGCATTGATACGCTGTATCCATAATGCTCGGAAGTTTCTTTTTTTCTGACGTCTATCACGGTATGCATATTGTAAACCTTTCTCTACTGCATTTTTAGCAACAGTCCATACGTTTTTTCTTCTTCCGTAATATCCTTTAGCTAATTTTAAAACTTTTTTTCTTCGTGCTCTTGAAGCAACAGAATTTACTGATCTTGGCATAATTTTTAATTTTTTTGTAGGAGGCGAATCTATTTTAGATTACTTATATTACCTACTACAGGGTTAATATTTAATTAAGAAACCAATTTAGATAATCTGTTAGATTAATCTTAATTGTCTTTTAACGCTTTTTTCGTCTGCTTTGTCAACAAGACCTGTTTTCGTTAAATTACGTTTTTGCTTTGTTTCCTTTTTAGTAAGGATATGACTTTTAAAAGCGTGTTTTCTTTTAATTTTACCTGTACCGGTTAATTTAAAACGCTTTTTAGCTCCTGATTTTGTTTTTAATTTTGGCATGATTACTTTTTTATTATAATTAAAACGTTTCTTTTATGGTGTATGAAGATACTTGCCTTTATTTCTTAGGCGCCATCATCATGATCATTCTTTTACCTTCTAATTTTGGCAACTGCTCAACTTTCCCAACATCTTCTAATTCTTGAGCCAATCTCAGCAACAAGATTTCTCCTTGATCTTTAAAAATAATTGAACGTCCTTTGAAAAACACATAGGCTTTCAACTTCGACCCTTCTTCTAAGAAAGAACGAGCGTGTTTCTTTTTAAAATCAAAATCGTGATCGTCTGTTTGCGGTCCAAATCTTATCTCTTTTACGACTACCTTTTGCTGTTTTGCTTTTAATTCTTTTTCTCTCTTTTTCTGTTCGTAAAGAAATTTTTTGTACTCAACGACACGGCATACAGGCGGAACTGCTTTTTCACTAATCATTACCAAGTCCAAGCCTTGTTCTTCTGCTAGCTCCAAAGCTTCTGCGATAGGATAAATTTTAGATTCTATGCCGTCGCCCACAACGCGAACTTCTGGCACGTCTATCTTGTTGTTGATCTTGTGTTGATCCTCTTTAATAATGCGAGCAGGCCCTCTGCCCCCTTTTCTTCTGATTGCGATAATATTCTAATTTTAAATTAATTTCATTTCCTTTTTTACGAATTGGATAAATTCTTCTATTTTCATCTCACCCAAATCGCCTTCTCCGTGCTTACGTACAGAAACCGTACCATTTTCCTCTTCTTTTTCCCCTACAATTAGCATATACGGAATTTTCTTAACTTCAGCATCACGGATTTTCTTTCCAGTTTTTTCATTTCTACTGTCTATCAATCCGTTAATTTCTTGTTCGGCCAGCAAATTTAATACTTTTTCTCCAAATTCTACATATTTTTCACTAATTGGTAAAATTGTAAAAACATCTGGAGTTAGCCATAATGGTAAATTCCCTGCAGTATTTTCGAGTAATATAGCGATGAAACGCTCCATAGAGCCAAATGGCGCTCGGTGAATCATCACCGGACGATGTGCTTGATTATCTGGACCTATATATGAAAGCTCGAATCTTTCTGGTAAATTATAATCGACCTGAATTGTCCCCAATTGCCACTGACGTCCCAGGGCATCTTTGACCATGAAATCTAGTTTAGGCCCATAGAAGGCTGCTTCTCCGTGTTCTACTACTGTTGGCAGATTTTTTTCTTTGGCTGCTGTAATTATTGCATTTTCTGCCTTCTCCCAATTTTCGTCTGTACCTATATATTTATCTTTATTGTTAGGGTCACGTAACGAAATTTGAGCCGAATAATTATCAAAACCTAAACTTTTAAATACAAATAGTACAAGGTCTATTACTTTTTTAAATTCTTCTAATAATTGGTCTGACGTACAGAAAATATGTGCATCATCTTGGGTAAATCCTCTTACTCGTGTGAGACCGTGCAATTCTCCAGATTGCTCGTAGCGATAAACAGTACCAAATTCGGCATAACGTTTTGGTAAGTCTCGATACGACCATTGTGAAGTTTTATAAATCTCACAATGGTGAGGACAATTCATCGGTTTTAACAAGAACTCTTCACCCTCATTTGGCGTCTGAATTGGCTGAAAACTATCCGCACCATATTTTGCATAGTGCCCAGAAGTTACGTATAATTCTTTTTGCCCGATATGTGGTGTGATTACCATTTCGTACCCTAACTTCTGTTGTTGTTTTAGCAAGAAGTTTTCTAGCTTTCTACGCAAAGCTGCTCCTTTTGGCAACCATAACGGCAAGCCTTGCCCTACTTTCTCTGAAAAAGCAAACAACCCAAGTTCTCTCCCCAATTTTCTGTGATCTCTCTTCTTTGCCTCTTCTAAGAGCTCTAGGTATTCTGTAAGATCTTTTTGTTTAGGGAAGGTAATCCCATAAACACGGGTTAGCATTTTATTTTTTTCGTCACCACGCCAATAAGCGCCGGCAACGTTAAGAATTTTAGCTGCTTTCACAAATCCGGTGTTTGGCAAATGTCCCCCACGACACAAGTCTGTAAAATTATCATGAACACAAAACGTTATATCGCCATCTTCTAGATTACTAATAAGCTCTGTTTTATATTCATTGTTTTTATATTCTTCTAAGGCTTCTGCTTTAGAAACAGAATACAGTTTAAACTCTGCTTTTTTCTTAGCATTTTCGAGCATAGCTTTCTCTATTTTCTCGAAATCTTTTTCACCAAAACTATCTTCACCAAAATCTACATCATAGTAAAATCCTTTTTCGATAGCAGGTCCTATTGTTAATTTTGCGTTTGGATAGAATTGTAAAATGGCCTGAGCAAGTAAGTGTGCTGATGAATGCCAAAAAGCTTTTTTCCCTAAATCATCGTTCCAAGTTAACAGCTGTAGTGTAGCATTTTCGGTTATCGGGGTGGTGATTTCTGTCTGTTTATCATTCACCAAAGCCGAGAGAACATTACGCGCTAAACCTTCGCTAATGCTTTTTGCTACTTCTAATGGAGTAACTTTTTGTGGATACTGCTTGACGCTTCCATCTGGAAGAGTAATATTGATCATTTTTAAAGGGTATTTAAAGTGCAAAATTACGATATATTTTTTTTATATAAAAGCCTAAGATTGTGCTCTTCTGAAATATAAAAATGTTGTCAGTAATCCGAACACGACATTCGGAATCCATGCGGCTACAAATGGCGTTACATATCCTTGTTCTGAAAATGTTGTTGCAATTTGACTGAAAAAAATGTAAACAAAAGCGAGTGTAATTCCCACCGCAAGATTCACTCCGATTCCTCCTCTTCTTTTTTTAGAAGATAAACTTAGCGCCAGAATTGTTAGAATAAAAGTAGAAAAAGGCGAACTTACACGCTGCTGCAGCTCATTCTCGTAAACGACAACATTGGCAGATCCTTTGTTTTTTTGAGACTCTATGAATTTCATCAGCTCGAAAGAATTCATGGTTTCGGCCACATAGCCCTCTGGTAGAATTTCATCGGGTGTAGCTTTGAGTTTTATTTTTTTGGATGATAAATATGCAATGGAATCTTTTTTCGGACTTAGAACTTTTCTCTCGAAAACATTTTGTAGGATATAGCTAGAGTCTTTGTCATCCCAGGTAAAAGATGAGGCCATTATCTGTTCTTTTAATTGTACCGAATCGAATTTTTGGTACAAGAAGTAGGAATCGCTTCGCTTTTCTATCCGATCATAACTTTCTACAAAAACATATTCATTAGATGAGATTTGTGCAGAAATTACTTGTTGTTTATAGTATTCTTTTCGAGCACGCATACTCAATAAATGCTCGTATTGGTATTTGTTTTTTTTGATATTCGCCCAAGGCAAAACTACATTGTTCACCATCATAGCCGTAAAAGCCAACCCTGCCGCTACAATAACGTAAGGTCGCGTTAATCGATAGAAGCTTATCCCGCCCGAGAGCATCCCAACGATTTCTGTTTGTGCTGTTAGCCTCGAAGTGAAATAGATTACCGAAATGAAAACCGCGACGGGCAAAAAAGTATTCACAATCCATACTCCCCAATATGGGTAAAAGTGTATAAGAGCTTCTGTTACCGTAGATCCTGTACTATCTATACGATCTAACTTTTGGGTGAAATCGATAATTATTGCAATTGAAGTAAGGATGAGCACCATGAAAAAGAAAGTGCCCAAAAAATTCTTTACAATATACTTATCTAATATTTTCAATTTACAGACGTGTTTTTAGTTGCGGTATGATTTGATTTTTCCATTGAGTAAAATCTCCTGCTAAGAGATGTTCTCTAGCTACACGCACCAAATCTAGATAAAAAGCCAAGTTATGTAATGATGCAATTTGTTTACCCAGAAATTCTTGCGCATTGAATAGATGTCGCACATAAGCTTTTGAATAATAATGATCGACGAAACTAGTTCCGTTTTCATCCAGTGCATCGAAATTATCTTTCCATTTAGCATTTTTCATATTCATCACACCGTTCCATGTAAAGAGCATTCCATTGCGTGCATTTCTGGTTGGCATCACACAATCGAACATATCAACCCCCAATGCGATTCCTTCTAGAATATTCCATGGGGTCCCGACACCCATCAAATAACGTGGTTTTTCTTTTGGTAGGATATCCGTTACAAGATCTGTCATTTCATACATTACTTCTTCTGGCTCACCAACCGATAAGCCTCCGATGGCATTTCCTTCTGCATTGAAATCTGAAATATACTTTGCTGATTCTTGGCGTAAATCTTTGAAATCATTACCCTGGACAATCGGAAACAAAGTTTGTTTGTGTTTATAAAATTCTGGATTATTATCCAACCAGACTCTACAGCGCTCTAACCATCGATGAGTAACATTCATGGCACGCTTTGCATCGTGATATTCTGCAGGTATACCTGTCAACTCGTCGAAAGCCATTATAATATCGCCACCGATATATCGTTGAATTTCCATTGATTTTTCTGGCGTAAATAAGTGATAGGATCCATCGATATGAGACTTGAAACGGACTCCATTTTCTGATTTTTTCCTACTCGATGCTAAAGAAAAAACCTGAAATCCTCCACTATCGGTGAGTATCGGTTTCTCCCAATTCATGAATTGATGCAAGCCCCCTGCTTTATGAAGAATTTCTGTTCCTGGTCTCAGATACAGATGATAGGTATTTCCTAGTATTATTTGTGCATTGATGTCGCTAACCAACTCTTTTTGTTGCACGGCTTTAACCGTACCTACAGTGCCTACTGGCATAAAAATAGGCGTTTCAATCTCTCCATGATCTGTAGTAACCACTGCAGCGCGTGCTTTAGACAATGGATCTCTTTGTTCAATCGAAAATTTCATAGAGTACAAAGATAATTGAAGTTTCTGTTTTATGTACAAAAAAAGACAGCCTAAAAAAAGCTGTCTTTTGAATCTTATTATTTAAAGGATTATTATTTCGTAAAACGTAGAGCCATTTTTCTATCGACAGCTCTTTCTTCGTCTGATGCAGTTTCCGGTACAGTTGCAAATTCTTCGCCATATCCTTCTGCTGAAACTACTTGCTCACCAACGCCTAGTTTGCCCAATTCGGTTTTCAAGAAATCTGCACGTTTTTGCGAAACTTCTTTATTGATATTATCGTCTCCCTTTTTATCTGAATATGCACCGATTTTTATTTTCGATTCTGGAAACTTTTTCAGGATTGCAGCCAAGTTTTCTAATTGCTCATAAGAGCCAGCCTCTAGTTGGTCGGTCGAATTAAACTCGAAGTTTACATTATCAAAATTGAACCATTTATCTTTTAGTGATTCTTCTGTAGCGTTTTTGTAGTCATCCGATTTTATAAATCTTATCAGTTGATCTTCTAAGCCATCTTTGTATCCTTTGATTGTTAATCCATCCAAATCAAATGTTGCTTCTTCTCTTGCTGTTGGTGTAGTTACTACTCCGGTATTTTCTACATGTGCCGGATCTTCTACTAACGTTTTATCTTCTTTTTTCCCAAGCCAATTATAGAGTAAATAGCCAATCAATAATAAAATAACGAGCGGAATAAACCACTTAAGGAAACCTCCCCCACCTTTCTCGTTTGTAGTTTCTCTACCCTGATAAGGCGCTTCTTCTCTTACTTGATCACGTACTTGATTGTATTTCTCTTTTACATCTTCTGAGGTTTTGTGCACTTGTTTCGTTACGCTTTCTTGCACATTATGTGCTTTTTCAGAAATAGTTTCTGTTGCATTATCGAAAAGATTTCCTAAGCCTCCTAAGCCCAATGCTCCTAAACTTAAACCTGTTGGTAATAAAGCTGCCAATTTTGTACTTGATGATCCAAGCAAATCAGAAAACTGATTAGTATTTAGATTTTGATCGTTGGCATATTTACCGAGCCCACCAAATCCTAATGCTGCTGCTAAGTTGAGTAATTGATTGGATGATGTATCAGATATTCCTGCAAATTCTGCAATCTTTGAAACTATTCCGTTTTGTTTCTCTCCGAAAATACTCGCCAAAAGCGATTGTACAAGTGGTTGGCTTGTCAATTGATGAACATCATTCGACGCAGAAAACTGGCTACCCAGTTGTTTTACTTGATCTAATATATTTGGTGAATCGTGGTGTTTATTTATCAATCCACCCAAAACCAATGGTATAAAAGCAGAGAGTGCTTTAGAAATTCCTGACTCGCTTTCTCCAAAGGTAGTAGCGGCATTGTTTACCAGCTCTGGAGTTATGTATCCTTTTACAAGGTCGAAAATATTTACTGACATAATTTTTTACAGTTTTATAGGTTAATATATATTACTTTCAAATAAAGATAGGTTTTATTTTTGAAAAGACCATGAAAATGAATAACTTTTTTGAGAAATGCTTTGTATAAAAAAATGTTAAAGTATGTATAATCTACTCAAAATCTAAGGAAATACAAGGTATAGATTATATTTTTGACAAAAATTATTCAATCAAAAAATATGATTCCTTTTCTTACACAAACACCACAACTACAAGATCCTCCTCATAGTATCGAAGAGGCCATTACACGCCCCATAAAAACAATGGAAAGAATTACCGAATTCTTGATCGAAAAAGGCGGACAAATTAGCTGGGCTTTACTTACGGCTATATTTATTTTGGTTGTTGGATTCTGGTTATCGAAGAAAATAAAAAACCTCATCGATAGACGAATGATTGCATTGAACATTGATGTTTCTATACGTCTTTTTGCGATTCCGATTATCAATATTCTCTTAAAAACCATCGTAATTATTTTTGTCATCAACCGATTAGGTCTCAATGTTTCGGCTTTTATCGCAGCTTTAGGTGGAGTCGGCCTGGCAATTGGTTTGGCTTTACAGGGTTCTTTGGCAAATTTTGCTGGCGGAATATTAATCATTCTCTTCAAACCTTTTAAGGTTGGTGACTATATTGTTTCGCAAAATAATGAAGGAACTGTCGACTCTATTAGTATTCTCTACACCATCCTACACACCGTAAAAGGACAAGTTATTACCTTGCCCAATGCCAGTGTTTTCAATAATCCGATTATCAACTACTCTATAAGAGAGTTTAGACGCCTCGACATAGAAGTTGGTATTTCGTATGATGATGATTTCGATCTAGCTAAAAAAGTGTTAATCAATGTTCTAGACTCACATCCTCTTGTAGATCAAAATCAAGCCAAAACGGTAGAAATCCTGAAATTTAGCGACAGCAGTGTCGATCTAGCTGTACGTTGTTATGTAAAGAACTCTGACTATTGGACAGCTTATTGGGAGATACATCGCAATGTGAAATATGCATTAGACCAAAATAACATTTCTATTCCATATCCACATACCCAAATGATTCTGCCCAATACAAGCCCCAACCCAATAAACCCAAAAGATTAAAGTGAAAAACACCTATTGTTTGCTTCTTTTTTTGGGATGTTATTTTTCGTTTGCCCAAAATGAACTAATCGAGCGGAGTTTGCAATCTTCTTTTTATGATGATCAGCAAGTTGGTTTCTATTTATATGATATCGACACCCAAAAAGAAGTTTTTTCTTACAACGGAATTTCTTATTTTTTACCTGCATCCAACACAAAAATTGCAACTTTATATGCAGTTGCGACAGTGATGAAAGATTCTATTCCGGGCATTTTTTATTACGAAACCGATAGCGAGCTACATTTTCAGGGTACTGGAGACCCTACTTTTTTGCATCCAAAATTCGACAATCAGCGGGTATTAAACTTTCTAAAGAATTCTACTAAAAACCTCATATACCACGCTCCTGCTTTCGATGATTCTCCTTTCGGCAATGGTTGGTCGTGGGATGATTATGCTAGCGATTATGCGCCCGAACGTTCTCCTTTCCCGATCCAAGAAAACTTGGTTTACTTTGGCAGGACAGGAAAATCGATCTCGGCATCACCAAGATATTTCGAAGACAAGGTTACTTCTGAAAAGAGAAGTTTTGCGCGTGAATTTCATCGAAACACATTTTATTTCGCTCCACATAAATCTAATATAAAAATACCGTATATCACTTCGCCCGAACTTACAAGAGAGATTTTATCTTCGGTCTTAGATAAAGAAATTTCGTTAACATTTACAGAAATACCCAAAAAGGCTAAAATTCTCTACAGTCGACCGTGGCATTCGGTCGCAAAATATATGATGGAAGAAAGTGATAATTTTTTGGCCGAACAATTATTGATTGCTGCTTCTGCCGAGCGTTCTATGGAAATTGGAAGTGAGAAATTAATTGCTAATCTCCTAAAGAATGAATTGCAAAATTTAAGTCAAGCTCCTCGATGGATTGATGGTTCGGGTCTTTCTAGGTATAATTTATTCAGCCCGAAATCGATTGTTCAAATTCTAGACAAATTATACAAAAAACTACCCGAAGAAGAGATTCTAGATTTGATGGCTGTTGGTGGCAAATCGGGGACTCTGAAATCTCGTTACCGCAGCAAAAATGCTTATATGTTTGGTAAAACAGGTACGCTTTCGAATACGGTTACCTTGAGTGGTTATCTGAAAACCAACTCTGGCAAAACCTATATTTTTAGTTTAATGAGTAATAATAGTACTCGACCTTTGTCACAAGTCCGTAACGAGCACGAGAAATTACTCAATCTTATACGAACAAATTATTGACACTCTAAAAAATATAAAAAAGCCCTTCAGAAATCTGAAGGGCTTTGCTATTCTAGGGTTTACATTTCTATAGTTTCAAGCTTGCAGTTTCGTTTCCACGACTTGTTGTAAAGCTTTTCCTTACGCCACTGATATCAAAAGAAATCATGTTCTGTTGATCAGCAAAAACGTCTGTTAGCATCGTCATTTTTAATGAAATACTTGTTGGTTTGGAAACGTTTTCGGCTTTTAGATAAACGCGTGTCATCTTATCATTGGTCTGGAAACCTATATAAGAAACCCCCAGCGTTACTCCATTAACAGATAAAACCATTCTGTTCCCAATATAGCTTTTCAATTTAGACTCGAAATTAGCTTTATTACTTATTTTCTCACCTACTACTTGCTCTAAATCATTTGTCAGAAATCGTGAAGTTACATTGAGTACACTCGATTGATGATCGTACTCTACTTTGGTTGTTGACGAATGGAAATTTTGTGCTTGTACAGTCTTATAGAAACCAAATAAGCTAAAGAAAATAAATATTTTGTATAATGCTTTCATCTTTAATTATTGTATTGGTTCGGTACAGATATTCACAAATCCGATGCCAAACAATTAACTTATCTTGCATTTAACAGTTTGAATTTTATCCATGCCACAGTTGCCAAGGAATTCTCGATACGATAACTACCAAGGCTATCAACGCCAATAAAACCACATTAAACCCTACGGTTGACGAACGTTTTAATTTTGCATTAGCGATTGTCATAAAAATAATTCCTGCTATCATCATCATCGGATGTTCTACCGTCAGAAGTCTGGTAACTTCATCTTTCATTACACTCCCCATATCTGCAAATAGTTTGTATCTTCCTGTAATAAAGAAAGTAACAAATCCTACTAATAGTTGAACATGGAAGACGATTGTAGTAATTAGGCTAATTTTTCGAATAGCATTGTCGGTTGGTTTTTTCGAGATTGCGTACACCAATGTACTTACCAAAAATACGACCCCCATAAGCAATACAAGATATGCCCATCCACTGTGTAATTGTTTTATAAAATCCATAATAACGATTGTTTTTAATGTTACAAAAATAGAAAACCTTTTCTTATTTCAAAGGAGAAGGATTATTATTTGTTAGTTTTATAGTTGATAAAAAAGCTCTAATTTCGCAAAAATTTTATTCGATGGGGAAAGATAAAATCAGAAGGTTCGAGGAAAACAAGACTTTTAAACATGTTGTGCAACCAACTCGTGATGAGGTAATTAATGATTTTTCATTGAAAGGAAAATGGCGACAAGAATTTTTCAAAAACGATCATCCTATCGTTTTAGAATTAGGCTGTGGTAAAGGAGAATACACGATAGCGATGTCAAGGCGAGAACCAAATAAAAATTTTATTGGTATTGATATTAAAGGGGCGCGTTTTTGGCGTGGAGCAAAAACTGCTAAAGATGAAAACTTACAAAATGTTGGTTTTGTTCGTACCCAAATAGAGCTGATTGATTATTTATTTGATAAAGGAGAGGTTAATGAAATATGGATAACTTTTCCAGACCCTCAAATCAAATTCAGACGAACCAAGCATCGACTTACTCACCCATCTTTTTTAGCGAAATACGCATCGATTCTAACCAAAGATGGTACAGTCAATCTAAAAACGGATTCAGAATTTTTACACGGTTACACACATGGGATTTTACAGGCTGAAGGACACAAAGTTTTACAGTCTTCACATGATGTGTATCACCCTGATCATGCGGATATTCCGCCTATTGTTACCGAAGTACAAACTTTTTACGAATCTAAATTTCTCGAAGAAAACAAAAAAATTACCTATATTCGTTTTCAACTAACACACTGAAAGTAAACATCATATGAAATTAAGAAACAGTTTACTCGCTTCATTTATAGCTATCGCCTCTATCGTAAATGCTCAAGAATCTACGGGTTTTCAGTCCACCTCAAGTGACTATCTTTACGCAACGATGGATGCCTCGCAGGCCGAGAATTTGCAATTAATGTATCCTAATCAGGTAAAAATTCTACAAACTCACCAGAATGTTGCGGCAGTTTACCTTCCAGAATCGTTGACTGTTGCTTTCGAAAACGAATTACACTTACACGGACCTGCTTATGTTCGTCATTTTTCTGCCTTAGAAGCACAAGATTATTTGTATAAAAATACAGAAACTCGTGAGCAAGTTGCTTTGTTCACAATTACCGAGCAGGCCATTATTAATCAACTTTTATCGAAAACTAATCCTACAAAAATAGAAGAAACTATCATAGAATTAGAAAATTTCGGCACTCGGTTTCATACCTCTAGTCAGGCAATTCCTGCAATGGAGTTTATTCTGAACAAGTGGCAATCAATCGTTGACAAAAGTGGGAGAACTGACATTCATTTGTCTTTATATCAACACACCAACACACCTATGCCTTCGGTTATTTTGACGATTGACGGGAGTGAAAATAGTAATGAATTGGTAATTATTGGTGGACATGCAGACAGTATCACGTCTAATAGTTACATCAATCCAAATTCTCCGGCTCCTGGTGCTGATGATAATGCGAGCGGGATTGCAACAATTACCGAAGTTCTAAGGGTGTTGATAGAAAACAACTTTAAACCTCAAAAAACCATTCAGATCATGGCATATAGCGCAGAAGAAGTTGGTTTAGTCGGGTCGAAAGAAATTGCTGCTCACTACAAAAATCTGGGTAAAAAAGTTTTGGGCTATGTACAGTTTGATATGACCAATTATCAGGGTTCTGAAAATGATTTATACCTCACAACCGATTCTTATATCGACAATAATCTTAATCTTTTTTTGATAGAATTGCTAGAACACTACAATTCATCCAACTCTCCGCATCCGATAAGTTTCGGATTCACCAAGTGTAATTATGCTTGCTCTGACCATGAAAGTTGGGCGCGTAACGGCTATGCAGCAGCTTTCCCATTCGAATCGAAGTTTGAGGATTACAACAGAAATATTCATTCTGTAAATGACCGATATAGTGTGACTGGAAATAGTTTTCAGGCAGAAAAATTTGCAAAATTAGGTTTACAATTTTTGGTAGAAGTTGCCAAAAGCGCCCAAGACATGAGCACAACAAGCTCTAGTACAAAAAAATTTGTAACGGTCGTCAACAACAAAAATTTACTCTATCGTTTACCTCATAATACTTCTGCTGGTGAAGTACAGATAATTGACCTTTATGGACGAGTAGTTATAGAAAGCCCAATAAAAAATTCTGGTAAATTATCTATTGCTTCATTAGACTCAGGTCTATATTTAGGAGTTTTCAGGCTTGGAACAGGTGAAGTTTATACATCTAAATTTATTGTACAATAGGTTTTACTTGCATAGAAAACCTAAAAAATATAACTAGAATACACGTTTTCAAATAAAAAATGTAATTTTACAAGTGAGCTTTTTACAATATTTTAAGTATTTGAATCTCAAAGAAGTCTTTACCAGTTAGTTTACATAATATAATAGTATATTAAATTTTCAAAGAGTTGCATTTTATGTAAGAAATAAAAAGCCTCATCAATTGATGAGGCTTTATTATTGATCAGATGACCCAATTAGTTTTGTTGTTGCTTAATCAAGTTTAAAGCAGATCCAGCTTTGAACCATTCGATTTGTGCATCATTATAGGTATGGTTTGCTAGAATTGTATCTATAGAACCGTCTTTATGTACCAACTCTATTGTAAGAGGTTTGTTTGGTGCAAAATCTTTTAAATCTACAAAGTTGAATGTGTCGTCTTCTTGGATTTTATCGTAATCTTCTTTATTGGCAAAAGTCAATGCTAACATTCCTTGCTTTTTCAAGTTTGTTTCATGGATACGAGCAAAAGAGCGTACCAATACGGCTACAGCCCCCAAGTGTCGTGGTTGCATAGCTGCATGCTCACGAGAAGAACCTTCTCCATAATTTTCATCTCCAACAATCACAAAAGGAATTCCTGCTGCTTTATAGGCACGTGCAGTGTCTGGAACTGGCGCATACTCCCCTGTCAATTGATTTTTTACAGAATTTGTTTCTTGAGTAAATGCATTTACTGCTCCAATCAACGTATTGTTTGAGATATTATCCAGGTGACCACGGAAACGTAACCAAGGTCCAGCCATAGAGATATGGTCGGTAGTACATTTACCGTATGCTTTGATCAATAATTTGGCTCCTGTGATGTTTTCCCCATCCCATGGTTTGAAGCTTTCTAGCAACTGTAAACGTTCTGAGTCTGGATTTACTTCCACTTGTACCGAAGAACCATCTTCTACAGGCGCTTGATATCCATTATCCTCATAAGAAAAGCCTTTTTCTGGCAATTCTTCTCCTACTGGTGGGTCTAATTTTACTTCTTCACCATTTTTATTGATCAATGTATCGGTTATTGGGTTGAAATCTAAACGACCTGAAATTGCTATAGCAGCAACCATCTCTGGCGAAGTCACAAATGCATAAGTATTTGGATTGCCATCTGCACGTTTCTTGAAGTTACGGTTGAACGAATGAACGATCGTATTTTTCTCTTCTTTATCTGCACCTTCACGATCCCATTGCCCAATACATGGTCCGCAAGCGTTGGTGAATATCACTGCATCTAAATCATTGAAAGGTTTTAGAATTCCGTCGCGTTCTGCTGTATAACGAACTTGCTCAGAACCAGGATTAATTCCGAAAGAAGCTTTTGTTACTAATCCTTTTTCCACTGCTTGTTTAGCAATTGAAGCAGCACGAGACAAATCTTCATACGATGAGTTTGTACAAGAACCGATAAGCCCCCATTCTACAGTTAATGGCCAGTCATTTGCTGCTGCGGTTTCTTTCATTTTAGAGATTGGCGTCATTAAATCTGGCGTGAAAGGTCCGTTTAATCTTGGTTCTAATTCAGACAAATTAATTTCAATTAATTCATCATAAAATTTTTCTGGATTTGCATATACTTCATCATCAGATCGCAAGTAAGCTCTATTGGCATTTGCCAAATCAGCAACGTCATTACGATCCGTTGCACGTAAATAACGCTCAGAAGAATCATCATATGCAAAAATAGAAGTTGTTGCACCAATTTCTGCTCCCATGTTACAAATGGTTCCCTTACCTGTAGCTGATAAAGACTCTGCTCCTTCACCGAAATATTCTACAATAGAACCTGTACCACCTTTTACTGTTAAGCGACCAGCAACTTCTAGAATAACATCTTTAGGAGATGCCCATCCACTTAATTTACCGGTTAATTTGATTCCGATTAATTTTGGCATTTTCAATTCCCAAGCCATTCCAGCCATTACATCTACAGCATCTGCTCCACCAACACCAATAGCTACCATCCCTAGACCTCCTGCGTTTGGCGTGTGAGAGTCGGTACCAATCATCATCCCACCTGGGAAAGCATAGTTTTCTAAGACAACTTGATGAATAATCCCTGCACCAGGTTTCCAGAAACCAATTCCATATTTATTAGAAACAGACTCTAAGAAGTTGAACACTTCCGATGATTTATTGATTGCGTCTTGCAAATCTGCTTTGGCACCAACTTTTGCCTGAATCAGGTGATCACAATGTACGGTAGAAGGGACAGCTGTTTTCGCTTTTCCCGCTTGCATAAACTGCAACAAAGCCATCTGTGCAGTTGCGTCTTGCATAGCTACACGATCCGGCGCAAAATCTACATACGATTCTCCACGTGTATATGCTTTCGTAGGCTCACCATCATAAAGATGAGCGTATAAAATTTTCTCAGAATAGGTTAATGGTCTTCCTACAATTTTTCTTGCCTGATCAACGCGTTCTTGCATTCTCGCATAAACTCTTTTGATCATTTCTATATCAAATGCCATAAACAAAAAATTAGTTTTTACTTATTTAAAAATAAATTTAAATTACAAAAATAGGCCTTAGTTACGTATTATTCAAGGAGTTTGACACGATATAAAGAAGGTTTATACAATTTAGAATAATTATAAAAAACACCTAAATATCTAATTGCTAATTTTTTACAAAAAAATACCTTCTGTATAAAATCATTATACAAGTAAAATGAAAATCTGATAATTCTTTATCTTTTTTATCATTTTTTTATATCAGACAATACTTTTTATTTATTATTTAGACGTACTATAGTTTACAGTAAATACATGATAAAATTTCACAGTAAGCCTATCCAAAAAAGCTGCTATTTCTCAACTATTGTCTTACAATTACACTAATGATTCTGAATTTTCTCGAACATTCTATACTAAACGATCATTGTAATTGGTACACTGTTATAAACACAAAATCATCTTAAGCAAAAAAAAATAAATTTTTAGGTTTGTTTTCTTGTTCAAAGTAAAAAACAGTAATTATCTAAACTACGAGAAACTTCTTCAGAAATATTCATTTCATTATTTATAATTTTACGAAAAATAATCTAACTTTTTTCTCGATTAGACTGAATTATTGAAAAGATTTATTTTGTAAAACTATTTTACAAAAACCTAACTATCAAGCGTTTGTAAAACAAAAACGGTTATACAACGAGAGTACAACGGATATTCAAAACGAAATTGAGACACCGCCGTACATTTGCTATGTCAAAATGAGACAAAAAAAGTTTAACAAATAATATTTAAGAAAATGAAAAAATTATTTTTATCTGCAGCAGTTGCTGCTTTAGCATTCGGAGCTATTTCATGTGAGAAAAAAGAAGAAGTTGCAACTGAACCAGTTGTTGAGGAGCAAGTTGCTGAATTAGATTCAGTTACTACAGAAGAAGTAGAAAAAATTGATTCTGTTGCTGCTGATGCTGCTGCTACAATGGAAGATGCTGCTCACAATGCTGCTGATAAAGTAGAAGAGGCTGCTGACAAAGTAGAAGAAGCTGCTAAATAAGTAAATTATTACTGATTTAATAGAATTTTAAACCATCTCAATGAGATGGTTTTTTTATGCAATTAACTTTCTGCTAAAGTGCTAAAGTTAACTTCTGTTCACTACGATATGCACAATTTAAAAAAAACCGCTCGATAATCGAGTGGTTTTTTTTGATTTTACTAATTTTTATTCCAATGCTTACTTATGCATCAATTTTTGCATATTCAGCATTCTTCTCGATGAACTCTCGACGTGGCTGTACATCATCCCCCATTAGCATCGAAAATACACGATCTGCCTCGGCAGCATTTTCTATAGTAACTTTTCTCATAGTTCTATTTTGCGGATTGAGTGTTGTATCCCAAAGCTGCTCTGCATTCATTTCACCAAGACCTTTATAGCGCTGGATAGTTACTCCTTTGCCATCTGGAGCAAGTTTCTCTATCAATGCTTCCCGTTCTTCTTCTCCCCAAGCATATTCTGCTTTATTTCCTTTTTTCACTAAATATAATGGTGGTGTTGCTATATAAATGTGCCCATTCTCTATCAACTCTTTCATGTAACGGAAGAAAAAAGTAAGAATCAAAGTCGCAATGTGCGAACCATCGACATCGGCGTCCGTCATAATCACAACTTTATGATAGCGAAGTTTTGAGATATTGAGTGCTTTTGAATCTTCCTCTGTTCCGATAGATACCCCTAGAGCCGTGTAGATATTTTTGATCTCTTCATTATCAAGAACTTTATGAGCCATTGCTTTCTCCACATTTAAAATCTTTCCTCTTAAAGGAAGAATAGCCTGAAAATGTCGATCACGTCCCTGTTTTGCTGTTCCTCCTGCCGAATCCCCTTCGACCAAGAAAATTTCTGATTCCTCTGGATTGCGAGAAGAACAATCGGCCAATTTACCCGGCAATCCACTACCACCCATTGGGTTTTTCCTTTGCACCATCTCTCTAGCTTTCTTAGCAGCCTGACGAGCTTTTGCAGCAAGGATAACTTTGTCTACAATTATTTTGGCTTCAATTGGATTTTCTTCTAAGAAGTTTGTCAACATTTCTGATACGATTTTATCAACCGCACCACTTACTTCTGAGTTTCCTAATTTCGTTTTGGTTTGTCCTTCGAATTGAGGTTCCATAACTTTAACAGAAATAATCGCCGTTAAACCTTCTCGGAAGTCATCTCCTACAATTTCGACTTTTTCTTTTGTAAGATTAAAGTTTTCATCTGCATATTTTTTTAAAGTTCGGGTCAATGCACGACGAAATCCTGCCAAATGTGTTCCTCCTTCGTGGGTGTTGATATTGTTAACGTACGAATGCAAGTTCTCATTGTATGAGGTATTGTATCGCATTGCTACCTCAACAGGAATGCCATCGCGTTCTCCTTCCATACAAATAACGTTATCCATAATCGCCTCACGATTACCGTCGATAAACTCTACGAATTCTTTTAATCCACCATCCGAATGAAAAACTTCGAGCAATGGTTCACCTTTCTCATCTTTCACGCGCTCATCTGCTAGCGTAATGGTGACTCCTTTATTTAGATACGACAATTCTCGTAAACGATTTGCCAGTGTATTGAAATTATACTCTAGTTCGTTAAAGATGGTATTGTCGGGCGTGAAGGTTACTGTCGTACCACTTTTATCGGTATCGCCAACTTGTTTTACATCATATAATGGTTTCCCTTTTTCGTACTCTTGGATATAGTGTTTACCGTTTTTGAAAACTTCTGCCGTAAGATGGTTAGAAAGGGCATTAACGCACGAAACACCAACTCCGTGAAGCCCTCCAGAAACTTTATAGGTGTCTTTATCGAATTTTCCACCAGCACCAATTTTGGTCATGACAACTTCTAAAGCAGATTTTCCTTCTTTTTTGTGGATGTCTACCGGAATACCGCGACCGTTATCCGAAACGGATATTGAATTTCCTTCTAATATTTTCACAGAAATGGTATCACAAAATCCAGCAAGGGCCTCGTCTATTGAATTGTCAACAACTTCATAAACCAAGTGGTGTAGTCCACGTGTTCCAACGTCACCAATGTACATCGAAGGACGAAGACGAACGTGCTCCATCCCCTCGAGGGCTTGGATATTGTCTGCTGTATAGGTGTTTTGACTCATACTTCTTTTTTCTTCAATTTTTTTTATATATAACTTTCAAATATACAAAAAAAATATGAGTCTCCCATGACAGAAAACTCATATTATTCTTGATATTTTTATTCTAAAAACGACCTGCTAGCATGGTTTTATAAATCTTTTTTATTGAGATATACTACTTTTTTTGTTTGGAAAAATTCTTCATCAAAAAAATCAGAAATTGAGTACAGTTTTGCGCTAGGAAAGTCTGTCAACTCTTCACTAAGGTCACCTCCTTTCAGATACAATAATCCGTTGGGCAATGGGTTATTATTTTGATCATTAAATTTATCTCGTATCCATTCTACAAATTTTGGCATGGCAGTCACTGCTCGTGATACCACAAAATCGTATTGATCGGTGAGAGATTCGGCTCTTTTCTGTTCTGCCTTTACATTTTCTAGCCCCAAGGAAGTTGCTATAGCATGAACTACTTTTATTTTTTTGCCAATAGAATCCACCAAATGAAAATGAACATTTGGGAAAAGAATGGCCAAAGGAATCCCAGGTAAACCACCTCCAGTACCAACATCCAACACTTTCGAGCCGTCTGTAAACTCCATTACTTTGGCAATCGCAAGGGAATGCAAAATATGGTTAACATAAAGTTTGTCTATGTCTTTTCGCGATACAACATTTATCTGCTCATTCCATTCTTTATACAAATCTCCCAAACGCGATAATTGCTCGATTTGTTTCTTTGTTAAACTCGGGAAGTATCTTATTATAATGTCTACCATTGTATTTTTCTATAATAATTTTGCTACTCGTTGGCATATATGTTCTAGAAGCTGAATGTCTTTATTGGTAAAAGGATTAAGTGTATGGGAATCTATATCTATCTGACCTATATTTTCTCCATGCTTGATTATCGGAACTACAATTTCTGCTTTTGTTTCGATGCTGCAACTGAGATAATTATTTTCTTTTTGTACATCGGGCACCAAAAATAGCTCATTACTCTCTGCCACTTGCCCACAAATTCCTTTACCAAACGGGATAATCGTATGTTCGGTAACTGCACCAGCGAATGGACCGAGCTTCAACTCGTTTTTATCGCCATTCTTAAAATAAAATCCCACCCAATTATAGTAATCAATTTCTGTATGCAAAAGTGTACATACTTTTTGTAGTTTGTCTTCTATCTGATGATGAGCATCGAGCAAAATGTCTATTCTTTTTTGTAATTCTTCCATAAAAAGCGTATTGAACAGCAAAGTTAAGTAAAGATTCTCTTTTCCGTACTTCTGGAGGACAGAAACTCCTAAAAAAATAGACATAACTTAATGTACACGACAAACAAAATACTATTTTTTCTTCTATATTTGTTCTTACACAATGACAATTTAATGAAAGAATATAAATCGCTTTTTCTTTTTCTCCTAAAATTCCTCGGAACCTATGTTTTGCTAATTTTGCTCTATAATCTATATCTCGAAAATTATTTGCCTGCTCACAATCCCGATCCTTTCACGGCTTTCACATCAAACACGACGAGCGCGGTGCTTAATTTTATAGGTTTTCCGGCAGAGAGTTATCATATCGAAAACGAGCCTTATTACCGAATTGCTATCAATGGTATTTCTACCTCTATCGTAAACGAGGGCTGCAATGCCCTATCGATTATGATTATTTTCGTGGCTTTTGTTGTAGCTTTTAGTACAAATTTCAGAACTACCTTTCTTTATATTTTTGTAGGATTAATTTTTTTATTTTTGATGAATATCGGACGAATCGTTTTGCTAAATTGGATTTTTCGTTATCATCCTTCCTACGGAAAAATGGCGCATGATTATCTTTTCCCGGCACTGATTTATGGTTCGATTGTGATTCTTTGGATAGTTTGGATCCGCTTTTTTGTGATGAAAAAAAACAAACACAACAATGAAGAAGTGGCTTAGATTTTTATGGGCAGCCCTATTTTTGGTAGGATTAATTATGATTCGCGTTTTTGAAAAAGATTTATTTTACGATCCTTTTCTAGAATATTTTCAACGAGATACAAGCAACCAAACATTTCCTTATTATGTATTGTCTCGGGTAAATGCAAGTATTCTCTTTCGTTACGCTTTAAACGCTTTACTTACCACAGCAATCATTGCGGTGCTTTTCCAGAACAAAAAATATACTCGCTTTACAGTTTTGGTTCTGATTATTAGTTTATTTGTATTATTACCATTGTACAATTACGCAATAAAACAAGAGTTTCAGCTGGGGACTAATATAGGATTTTACATTCGACGATTTCTCATTCAACCGATGTATGTTCTTCTATTGATTCCTTCTTTTTTCTATCAAAATTACCTCAACAAAAACAACCGTGAGAATTAATTGTTTTCTTCTGATTTTTGCTCAGTGATAACGACAGCTTCAGCTGCTTTACGGATTGCTTCTTCTCTTTTTATTTTTCTACGTTTGTAAGCCCATCCTACAATTCCACCTAAAAAGAAACCCAAGCCACTGCCCAAAAAAATTCCTACTATAAATTCTTTATTGATAAATAATCGATCCAATTGCAATTCGGCAAACGAAAATAGACCGATTCCTATTGCGAAAAGCAAGATTCCGATAATAGTTGTGTATTTCATAGTTATTGGTTTTTAAAATAAATCTACATTCAGACGCTGACGAACAGCTTCGTACAAAATTGCACCACAGGCAACCGAAACGTTGAGAGATGCTGTTTGCCCTGCCATAGGTAATTTTATGATATAATCTGAAACTTTCAGTAAAGCATCCGACACTCCGTCCTCTTCACTTCCCATGATTATTGCCAAAGGAGTAGTGAAATCCACATCGTATAAATAGGTGTCGGACTTTTCAGATGCTGCAGCCAAAACTATCCCAGATTGTTGTAAATAGTCTACTGTTTTTTTTAGGTTGTTTTCTTTACAAATAGGAATGTTATACAAAGCACCAGCAGAAGTTTTTACCGCATCGGCATTTACAGAAGCAGATCCTTTATAGGGGATAATAATTGCGTCTATCCCAACACATTCGGCCGTACGTGCAATAGCACCAAAATTACGCACATCACTCACTCGATCGAGAATGAGTAGAAAAGGCGTTTTTCCTCTTTCGTAAATTTGTGGAAGAACGTTTTCTATAGAATCGAATTCGATTGGCGAGAGAAAGGCATAGACTCCTTGATGGTTTTTACCGGTCAGTCGATTCAACTTTTCAACCGGAACATAGCTTGTCGGAATCTCGTATTGCGCAATTAGTTTTCTCAGCTGAGAAAAAATTTCACCTTGTAAGCCTTTCTGCACAAACAACTTGTCGATTGTTTTTCCCGACTCTATAGCTTCTATTATGGGTCTTAAACCAAAAATACCTCCTTCGTTCTTCATGCGGTAAAGATAAGGTTTTTTTAAAAAAAATTAGGGTTTACAAATTTTCATAATCAAAAGATATCCGTTAATTTGTAAAAAAACAATCGTTTATCATGAAACAATACTTAGACCTGTGTAAGAAAGTAATGCAAGAAGGCACCCTAAAAGAAGACCGAACCGGTACTGGTACAAAAAGTATTTTTGGTTACCAGATGCGGTTTGACCTCAACGAGGGTTTCCCCTTAGTGACTACAAAAAAAGTGCATCTAAAGTCTATAATTTACGAATTGTTATGGTTTCTAAAGGGCGAAACAAATATTTCTTATCTTACTGAAAATGGAGTGAGAATCTGGAATGAGTGGGCGGATGAAAATGGAGAATTAGGACCTGTTTACGGAAAACAGTGGAGAAGTTGGGCTAAACCAAATGGCGAAACGATAGATCAAATAAAAGAAGTTATTGACCAAATAAAAACCAATCCAGATTCTAGAAGATTGATCGTTTCTGCGTGGAATGTGGGCGAACTAGATGAAATGGCTCTTGCTCCTTGTCATGCTTTTTTTCAGTTCTATGTTGCCGATGGTAAACTTTCCTTACAGCTCTACCAAAGAAGTGCAGATCTTTTTTTAGGTGTCCCGTTCAACATTGCCTCATATGCCTTGTTGCAAATGATGGTTGCCCAAGTTTGTAATCTAGAGTTAGGGGATTTTGTTCATACTTTTGGAGATGCACATATTTATAAAAATCATTTCGATCAAATAGAACTCCAATTATCTCGTGATCCTTTTCCCTTACCGAAGATGAAAATTAATCCGGATGTAAAAGATATTTTCGATTTTCAGTTTTCTGATTTCGAGTTGATAGACTACCAGTCACATCCGCACATCAAAGGAATTGTTGCAGTTTAGGAATGTTTTGCATCTTTTCATTATGACGATTTATATCCTATCTAAACTTATATCCTACCAAAATCATTGAATTAAAATGAATAAAAAACTATTCTTATTAGCAAGTCTTTGCTTAGGTTTACATTTTACAACAGCTCAAATCTCTGGAACACCGCCGAGTTATGATGAGCAGCAAGCCGATAAAATAGCCATTTATAGAGCAGAAGCCGAACGCGTTCATACGCTTATCCACACGAAACTAGATCTGAAATTTGACTATAAAAAAGAGCATGTTTTGGGTGAGGCTTGGCTAGATCTGAAACCTCATTTTTATCCTAGCAAACAATTGATTTTAGATGCAAAAGCAATGCTAATTCATGAAGTAGTGTTGATCGATAACAACAAACAAAAAAAACTAAAATACCATAACGATGACAATCAATTAATTATCGATCTAGACAAAACCTATACACGCAATGAACCGTATAAAATCTATATCAAATACACAGCTCGGCCAAACGAAATAAAGCAAGCAGGAAGCGATGCAATTACCGCTGCCAAAGGATTATATTTTATCAATGCAGACGGAAGCGACCCTGATAAACCAACACAAGTTTGGACACAAGGAGAAACCGAATCTTCATCTTGTTGGTTCCCGACCATAGACAAACCGAATCAAAAAACCTCACAAGAAATTTATCTTACCTATCCCGAAAAATACATATCATTATCAAATGGTTTATTAAAATCCTCTAAAATAAACAACGACGGAACGAAAACCGATTATTGGAAGTTCGATTTTCAACATGCTCCTTATCTATTTTTTGTAGGGATTGGCGATTATGCCATCATCAAAGATAAATGGAAGAATATCGAAGTAAACTATTATGTAGAGCCTGCTTACAAAGACTATGCAAAAGATATATTTGGCCATACACCCGAAATGCTACAATTCTTCTCGGATTTGCTCCAATATCCCTACCCATGGGACAAATACTCGCAAATTACTGGGCGCGACTACATTTCTGGCGCAATGGAAAATACAGGCGCTGTCTTATTTTACGAAAATGTGCAACAAAAGCCAGGACAATTAATAGACGAAAATATTGCCGAATCGATTATTGCACACGAATTATTTCACCATTGGTTTGGAAATTTAGTAACCGCAGAAAGCTGGTCTAATCTTTTGATTAACGAAGCGTTTGCAAACTATTCTGAGTATTTATGGTTCGAACACAAATTCGGAAAAGAGAAAGCAGAGGAACACCGTCTCGATGATATTGAAAGTTATAAAATGGGCGACAACCTCAACAAGGATTTGGTAAGGATGCATTACAATTCTCGCGAAGATGTTTTCGATGCGGTAACTTACAATAAAGGTGGTGCAATTACCCATATGCTAAGAAATTATTTGGGTGATGATGCATTTTTCACCGGTCTTAATCATTTTCTCAACCAACACAAATTCGGGAAAGCTGAAGCAGTTGACCTTCGCTTGGCTCTGGAAGAAGTTTCGGGCAAAGACCTCAATTGGTTTTTCGATCAATGGTATTTTGGCAACGATCACCCAAAACTCAACATTGCATATGATTATCATACCCAAAACAAAAAAATTATCGTAACCATAAAACAAGAAGGAGAAAAACTTTTTGAGTTTCCTTTTACTATTGATTACCGTATAAATGGAAAAGTGCATAGAGAAATTGTTTGGGTAGGAAAAAAAGTAATCAACACTTTTAGTTTTGACGCTGATCAAAAACCAGAAGTCATCATACCAAATGCCAACGAAGTCTTACTTTGCGACCTGAAAGATAATAAAACCATCGATGAATTTATCGCCCAATACCAAGCTGGCGAAGGTAATTATGGAGTACGAAAAAGAGCAATCGATGCCTTTGTAGAGGCACAAGCTACCAATGAAAAAGCATTGAATGCTTTGATCAAAGCAACGCAAGATCCGTATGAAGGTCTTCGTATTATGGCGATTAACAAATTAGACCCAAGCTCGCAAAAAGTTATACAGAAGGCCAGTGCGACCATAAAAAGCTTAGCACAAAATGACCCAAAAACAAAAGTTCAGGCAGCTGCAATTTCTTGGTTAAATTTCACACAACAAGTTGATCTTTCTCTTTATGAAACTCTAGCCAAAAGTCCATCTTTTTCGGTACAAGCTGCAGCTATTAATGGAATCCTGAAGCAAGACCCGAGCAAAGCTTCGGCATATATCAATACGGTAGAAGATGAAGTAATCAGCGGAAGTCCTGCACTTATTGCTAATTTACTCCCTGAATGGATTGACAATAACGATCTATCAAAATCAAAATTAGTAGCAGAAACCGTCGCATTTTATGCGTTTGCTCCTTTCCAAGATCCTCGGAATGCGAAAGTTATTGCACAAGGATTCGAGTGGGTGATGAAAAATGACACCCCGACTGCGACCAAACGAATTGCTAAATTGTATAGTTCATATTATGCTTTTCTGAAAAATGAAAATCCGCAAGCCAGTGTGCTTATTAAACAAATGGCTCAAAATGCATTATCGATAAAATCGAATGCTGCCAGAGAAAATAAAAAGCTCGAAAATCAAGTAAAAGAAATTCAAGCTGCTCTAGATAAAATGAAATAGACACAAAAAAATCCGCAAAAATTTGCGGATTTTTTTTTATATAACGAATACGATCTATTGTATTAATTCAAGCTTTGCAAATAAGCTATCCATCCCAGTGTTTGATATTCTTTGGCAGCTGTTTTAACGTCGGCAGATTTGTACAGCCCACGACCAACAATCATAAAGTCGGTATGGTAATTATTGAAAACAACTTCTGGCGTGTTGTATTGTTGCCCTTTGCTATCACCACTTACATTGATATTTACACCTGGCGTAAACAACAACAAATGATCACCAATTTTGCGCTGTGCAACACAACCTAAAACTTTGGGTTCGTTTTCGGATACATTGATTACTTTACTGAAATAGTAGTCGTCTGTTAAGGCACCTTTTGATGACATTTCGGCCAAAGTAATAACACCTGTATTCTCGAAAACCTTCAAACTTTCTGCTCCTCCAATCGGATGAACCGTTACCAAGTCTGCCCAGTCTGAAATTTTATAAATCGATTTCTTGAACTGCATTTCTTGCGTATTACCGATATCGGCAAACTTTCTATCCTCAAACAATAAGAATTCTTTTTCTTTAGCCAATTTCTTCAATTGATAGATTAAATCATCAGAAAAATCTTGAATGATATCGGAATGTAATTTTAGTGCTACAATATGGTCAGCTACTTCGTTTGCAAATCGCAACACTTCTGCAGAAGTAATGAGATCTGCTGACGCAATTAGATTCGATTGTTTTTTCAGAGCCAGTTCTACTAATCTTTTCCCGATAGGATGTGTTACTTTTTTTTCTTCTAGTGGAAGCCTTTTTTGTACAACTTCTTCGGTTGGATTGTTGAGAAATTCTTTTATTTTTACCTTTTCCGAATCGGTCAAACGATGATATTTATGTAGGATATCGATGACTTCGTTTATAGTAAAAAGTGTTTGCACATGATATCCTCGCTCGCGTAGTTTATCTACACCACCTTGTTCGCGATCGAGAACAACAACAAGATCCTCAACGATTAATCCTTCTCTCTCTACTTGGTCAATGGTTTCGAGTAAACTTTTACCAGACGTTATAACATCTTCTACCAGAAGACAGGTTTGGCCTTCGTGGAAAACACCTTCTACCATTCGCTTGGTTCCGTAACCTTTATTTTCTTTGCGTTTGATAATCAAGGGTATATTCGAGGTTAGACTCATCGCTGTTGCCATTGGTAGGGCAGCATAGGGTACACCGCAAATTAGTTCGAAATCTTTATTATCGACCAATTCTAACAAATTATTGGATAAAGTTTTCAATAATTGTGGGCTAGAAGCTAATGGTCTTAAATCAACATAAAAAGGTGATTCTATGCCGCTTTTCAGGGTAAAGTTTCCGAATTTGATGATTCCTAATTCGAACGCTTTTAATAAAAAATCTTCGCGTGGATTCATTTGTGTAATGTTTAAGCAAATTTAAGACTTATGATTAAAAAAATCCAATTATCAGCCAATTGTTTCTTTGTTTTGGATGAAAATATATTGGTTTATGGGTTTTTATCTATCCTAAAAATAAAAACCTCTAAACATAGTCAGAGGTTTCTTTCCTTTATTTTGCGTAATATTTTTGTTTCAATTCTTTTACTTTATCGTCTTCTAAGAATTCATCATAGGTCATGTAGCGATCGATGATTCCGTTTGGTGTAAGTTCTATGATTCTATTACAAGTAGTTTGTACCAACTCGTGGTCATGAGACCCCATTAGTAATGTTCCTTTAAAATTCTGTAGAGAATTATTCAGTGCTGTAATCGACTCTAAATCTAAGTGAGCTGTTGGCTCATCCATAATCAACACGTTGGCGCGCAACAGCATCATACGAGAAAACATACAACGCATTTTTTCTCCTCCGGATAGAACTGATGATTTTTTTAGGGCTTCGTCACCCGAGAATAACATCTTACCTAAAAATCCACGCATATATTCTTCGTGTCTTTCTTCGTCGTTTTCGGTGTATTGACGCAACCAATCGACTAAATTAATATCTTCTTTGAAGAATTCGGTATTGTCTAGCGGTAGATAAGCCTGAGTTGTGGTAACACCCCACGAATAATCTCCACTATCGGCTTGAGCATTACCCGAAATAATCTCGAAAAACTGAGTTACCGCTTTAGAGTTTCTTGAGAAAACGCCAATTTTATCTCCTTTTTTCAGATTCAGCGTTACATCCTTAAACAAAACCTCATCATCTACCGAAGCAGAAAGATTATTAATTTCTAGGATTTGATCACCTGCCTCACGAGATTGCTCCCATATAATAGCTGGATATCGACGAGAAGATGGCTTAATATCTTCTATATTTAGTTTATCGATCATTTTCTTACGTGCCGTTGCTTGTTTAGCTTTTGCAACGTTAGAAGAGAATCGAGCAATAAATTCTTGTAATTCTTTTTTCTTTTCTTCTGCTTTCTTATTTTGCTGTGCACGTTGTTTTGCAGCTAACTGAGAAGATTGGTACCAGAAAGTATAATTCCCAGAATATAAATTGAGTTTAGAGAAGTCTAAGTCGCAAATATGTGTACAAACTGCATCTAAGAAGTGACGGTCGTGCGAAACAACAATCACGGTGTTCTCGTAATTAGCCAAGAAGTCTTCTAACCAAGAAATCGTTTGCACGTCTAATTCGTTCGTTGGTTCATCGAGTATAAGTACATCTGGATTACCGAAAAGAGCCTGAGCGATCAAAACTCTCACTTTTGCTTTGTTATCCAAATCTCCCATCAGCGTATAATGCATATCCGACTCGATTCCTACATTCGATAAAAGGGCTGCAGCATCCGATTCGGCATTCCACCCTCCCATTTCCTCGTACTCTACACCAAGTTCACCAGCTTTTATCCCGTCTTCTTCGGAGAAATCTGGTTTGGCATAGAGTGCATCCATTTTTTCTTTGATATCATACAGCACTTTATTTCCTCGCAAAACGGTGTCTAATACGGTATATTCATCATATTTGAAGTGGTTTTGCTCCAAAACAGACATTCTTTTTCCTTTCTCTAAGGAAACTTGTCCTGAGGTAGGTTCTATTTCACCCGATAATATTTTCAGAAATGTAGATTTACCGGCACCATTTGCACCAATAATTCCATAGCAATTGCCATTTGTAAATTTTATATTAACTTCGTCGAAAAGTACGCGCTTGCCGAACTGTAGCGACAAATTAGAAACATTTAACATAATTTTTGGTATAATGTTTGTTTAATTTTGTGCAAAGTTACAAATTTTTAATTGGAAAATATTCTAAGGTGTCAAAAGAGATTAGTATAAAAAACAAACGAGCTCGTTTTGAATATGAGTTGTTAGAAGGATTTGATGCGGGCATTCAATTGTTTGGCACTGAAATAAAATCTATTCGTCTTGGCAAAGCTTCTATAGTAGACAGTTTCTGCCAAATGAAAAATGGTGAATTGTATATTATAAACATGTTTATCGATGAATATGCATGGGGAACGCATTACAATCATCTCCCGAAGAGAGAAAGAAAATTATTATTGCAAAAAAAAGAATTAAAAAAACTAGAGCGAAAAACAAAAGAAACAGGCCTCACAATAGTGCCTACTACATTGTATATCAATGATAAAGGCTTGGCAAAATTAAGAATATACCTTGCCAAAGGAAAGAAACTATATGATAAGCGTGAAGCCCTTAAAGGAAAAGATTTGAAAAGAGATTTGGAAAGAATCATAAAGAATTCTTAAATTTGCATACTGTTTTAATTTTTTTGAATAAAACAAAATACTAAATATTTGATAATGAAAAAGTTTAATCTATTATTATCTACAGTTATGTTATTCGTTGCGGGTAGCACATTTGTAGATGCTCAGAATTCTCAGAATCCTTGGGCGATTACAGTAGGAGCACATGCAACGGATCACCGATCTGTTCGTGGTGCATTTGACCACTTCTTTGATACAGATAACTGGAGCATTGTTCCTCCACTATCTAAGTTATCGGTTATCCGTAACTTAAACCGTTCTTTTGACGTTGATTTAACGGCTTCGGTTGGTGAGATTGACAACAAACGTTTCAACATCAAAGACGAATTATTCATCAATGCAGGTTTAGGTTTACGCTATAAATTTGCGAATGATTACATCTTTAAATCAGACTCGTGGTTTGATCCGTATTTGAGAATTGGTGCCAACTACCACTACTACGATTACACTACTGCATTTGCAAATGCACAAGGTCAAACTACTACATTAGGTTCATCAAACAATCCTTATACACATGTAGCAGGGAAAGATGTAGAGACTGAGAAAAATCATTTTGGTCTTTCGGGAGGTGCTGGTATCAACTTCTGGTTTACTAAAAACTTTGGTTTGAACGTTGCTTCTGACTACAACTGGATTCCTTCTGCTAAGTCAGACTATTTCGATTTCTTCCAACACACAGTTGGGGTAACTTTCCGTTTCGGAAAACAAGATAGAGATGGTGATGGCATCCCTGACGAAGAAGATGCATGTCCGGACGACTTTGGTATCGCTACAGATGATCCATTAACAAATGGATGTCCTGATAGAGATGGTGACGGTGTATTTGACAAAGACGATGCATGTCCAGATGTACCAGGTCTAGCAGAGTTTAACGGATGTCCTGATACAGACGGTGACGGTATTCCAGATAACGAAGACGAATGTCCTGAAGTTGCAGGTCCGAAAGAAAACAACGGATGTCCTTGGCCAGATACTGACGGTGATGGAGTATTAGATAAAGACGATGAGTGTCCTACAGTACCAGGATTAGCAGAGTTTAACGGATGTCCTGATACAGACGGTGACGGTATTCCAGACAAGGATGATGCTTGTCCTACAGTAAAAGGTCCGAAAGAGAATAACGGATGTCCTTGGACTGAAGTTGAGGTTGCAAAACGTTTATCGAACATCTTATTCGAGTACAACTCAGATAAAATCGTTCCATCTTCTTACGAAGACGTACGTATAGCAGCTCAGATTCTTAACTCTGAAGATTTATTAGCTAACTCTTACTACATCGATGGACACGCTGACCAAAGAGGTAGAGATGCTTACAACAAAGCGTTATCATTGAAACGTGCACAAGCATTAGTTAACATCTTAGTAGAAAGAGGAAACGTTGATAGAAAACGTTTAACAGCTCGTGGATTAGGAAAAACTCAATTACTATGTACTGAAAACACTGAAGAGTGTTACCAAAGAAACAGACGTGTTGAGGTATTACCGAAAAACGCAGAAGTTATCGAAACGAAAGTTGTAAAACCTTCTAAAAAGAAATAATTCTTTCTTTAGATAAATAAAAAACCACCTCAATTGAGGTGGTTTTTTTATTATCCAGTATTTCAAGAAACATGGTAAAATGCATTAATTTTTCTTATATTTGTTATGGATACTGACCTATGTTACAGCAAAACAAAACCTTAAAGACAGTTATCATCATTGCCTGCAGTTTCTTTATTGTATGGTTTTTATTATATTTCCTTGTTGGCGAAAATTTCAGTTACAGCTTTACCAATACAAATTTACGCTTAGTCTTCCCGAAATGGGTTGTTTTCATGGCGGCAGTTTCTCTCTATCTCATAGTGATAATTCAAATTAATCTGAAAAAAAAGTGGCACTTTTCTAATATAATAAAATTTATTGTTGCCATTTTTCTTGGGATGATTCCATTTCTCTTGTATGGAATATTTTCTGTTACGCCTTGTCCCTTTTGGATGAAAAAATCAGAAAACATCCAAACATTATACATCTCTAAAATCAATCAAGAGCAAGTAATTATCCTACAAAAAAATACGTGTATAGATACACAAGAAATCCGTATAGATACAGTGAAAATTACGCCTTTTTTAGGATTTTTAGAATCTACTACTCCCATCTCTAAACAAGAAATAGAGCAACGTTATTGGCAGGAAGTAAAAAAGTAAATAATTGTCTTATTTTTGGTTAGATATACATCCTACTGGAATTTTTTATAAAACAGCAAGTTTCTGCTTTATTATTTGCAATGCTTTTTCTACGGTTTCTTCCAGATTCATACACGAATTATCGATAATAATTGCATCGTCTGCGGCTTTTAATGGAGCTATTGCTCGCGTACTATCTATCTTATCGCGTTCGATTACATTGGCCAAAACTTCTTCATAAGTTACCTGTTTACCTTCTGCTTGATATTCTAAAAACCTTCTTTCTGCACGTGCTTCTGCCGAGGCTGTAATAAAAAGCTTCACATTTGCATCTGGGAAAACCACGGTCCCGATATCGCGACCATCCATCACTACCTCCATCTCTTTTGCCATGCTACGCTGTAATTCTACACAAAGATCGCGCACTTCTTTTATGGCTGCAATATTGCTAACATGAGAGGAAATCTCTATCGAACGTATTTTATCTTCTACCCTTTCATTGTTGAGATAAGTTTCTAGTTTGCCGGTTTGTAGATTAGGTCTGAATTGGATAGATATAGAAGATAACAAAGGAATCAGTTTTTGGGTAGCGATTTGGTTATTTGGCGTAATAAAACCTTTACGTAATGCAAATAAGGTTATTGCTCGATACATCGCTCCACTATCGATATGTATAAAACCCAAGGCTTGTGCAATCCGTTTAGAAGTTGAACTTTTCCCGGTTGAAGAATAACCGTCTATAGCAATAACAATTGGTAATTTCATGTTGTAAAAATAAGAAAGAAAACTTAGATTATAACCATGGATTACTGCGCCAATAATCTCGCCCTTGGATCAGTCGATCTAGATTAACAATGATGCCGAAATGGTTTGCTCCACCCGATTTATGATAATTGGCATGAGCATATTCTATACGGAAAGCGTTTGCTCGAAAACCGAAACCATACGTAAGCCCAGCAAAAGAACGAACATCGTCTATAGCCAATTCATTTCCTCGTTTGAAGTTGTAGCCAATTCGTAAATTGAAATCTTGTTCTGGGAAAATTTCTGCTCCGATCGAAACGTGATCAATAAATTTACGTCCAAATGAAGTTTCTTTACCATTTTTATTTTCTGGTATCGAATTATCAAATTTTTGTAAGTCGTGCAAAGTAAGATTTAACTCTATTGGTACGTGCTCTAAACGATGCGTAAGACCTAGATTGATTTGCACAGGCATTTTTTCTTTTTTTCCATCGTAGGATTTGATCTGACTTCCGATATTTCTAGCGACCAATGTTGCATTAAAATTATCATCAAAATTATGATATGAAATGCCAATATCCGCTGCTACAGCCGAAGAAGTATATGATTCTATTCTAGAGTTGATATATTTTAGATTAACACCAACCGAAAAAAAATCACTTATTTCTCGTCCGTATCCCAGTACAATTGCCGCGTCATTTGCTTTAAAATCACCTGTAATATTCCCAATTTCATCTGCCCCGATTAATTTCCCATAATCGACATACTGCCCGTGTAAAGAAAGAAAATCAATGTCTGTTAATTGATAAACGCCCGAGAATGTTGCAAAATTCACATCTGCAATGTAAGAAACATAATTCATCGCCAGTTGACCATGCATTTTATGATTCATCAGCGCTGGATTCCATAGCGACATATTCGGATCGGTATCCCATGCAGTTTGTGCATTCCCACCCAAGGCTGCTTGTCTTGCAGAAGTCGATATATTAAGAAACTCATATACTCTTGTTCCGTCCTGAGCAAATGTTTGCTGAGAAACTCCTATCATTATCAACAAAAGTAAATATAGTTTACGCATATTTTCTGTTTCAATGTTGTTAGATAACGTGATTATTGGAGCTTTGGTATAAGAAGATTCGAAAAATTATTGATAAGTGATTCTAGCCACGAAATATATAAACTGTTCATCTCTAATGCGTAAATAGAGTTCGTGTTCTTGTCGATATTGTTCGATATGTATAATTCTCTGGTAAGATAGTTCTTTGAGAAAATTCATTTCCAAAACGGCAATCGAGCGTTCCAATACTTCTTCTTTGGACAAAGTATCGAGGCACCAAGTGAGATATTGAATATTATTAACATGATTCACTACATCTAAATCTGATAATTTTACTTGATATTCTGCAACTTTCTGGAAACTTTCTGGAGTTTCTATTTTATTATTTTCCAAAGATGTCGCATGTAAATCAGTGAAAATTTTCAGGTGGTCAGCGTCAATTTTCAATGCTTCTGGACGTCTTCTTTCTGTATTGAAAACGGCCCACAAACTCGACACACCGACTAGTTTCTTCCCTTCTTTCTTTATCTCGAGGTTCCGAATAGATTTCGGAACACGAAGTAACTCTAGCCAAGTATCAATTGTAACCTCATCATTGAGTTCGGGTAAAGTATCAATCTCAATCCGAATCCGATTCATCACCCAAGCCTGTTTATTATGCTGCAAATCATCAAAACCCAAACCACAAAAATCTGCATGATTGGCTGCGGTTATTTGTAGAATGTTTGCCAATTCTGGGTATTTTATTTTACGGTTGGGATAGACTCTACTGTAATCGATATAAAATTTTTCGGTATAATAATCGACAGGATTCATTTACAATATTTACGATAATTGAGATTTGAAATCGGCCATGATTACAGCTGCAACACCTGCTTCTACTCCTTTATTCCCATGTTTTCCGCCCGAACGATCAATCGATTGTTGTTCGTTTTCATCAGTTAATAAACAGAATATTATGGGCATTGGATGTTTCTGATTAAGAAATTGAATACCTTGGGTAACGCCTTGGCAGACATAATCAAAGTGTGCGGTTTCTCCTCTTATGACGCATCCTACCGTTATTATTCCGTCGAGATTTGGGTACTTTTGTGCGATTTTATCGGCTCCATAGACCAACTCGAAACTACCTGGCACATGCATCATTAAGATATCTTTTTCATCTACTCCCAAATCTATCAACGTATCTTTTACGCCATCTCTTAGATTGAATGTTATGTGATTATTCCATTCTGAGGTTACGATTGCAAAGCATTTTCCTTTACCTGATGGTAGTGTGCTTTTATCGTACTGTGATAGATTTTTATTTTCAGTTGCCATTATATTATGTTATTATTTTGTGCATGAGTAAAATTACGGCTATTCTTGCCAAGAAAAAAGTCGGGCCGAATAATAATTGTATCCAACCCGACTTTTTATTTGATAGTCTTCTATCTTTTGTTTGTTTTATTACTGACCTAGCGCATAAGTTAGACGTTCTACAAACTTCTCTGCTTCGTTATTGTTTGCTCCTGGGTATTTATCTACAATTGTCTGGAAATATTTTAGCGCATCTTCATTCTTACCTAAGCTCATCGCAATATTGCCTGCTTTGGTATAATATGTTTGCTCGATGGTAACAACGTTGGTTGCTTCTGCTGCTTTTACATAATATGGCAAACCTTCTTCTACTTTCCCGGTTTGTACTAAACAGTTTCCGATCATTCCGTATTTCTGAGCCATAAGAACTGGATCTTTGGTCGAGAAATCTTCGAACATTTTTATCGCAGTTGTATAATCACCCAGTTTGTAATATGCAACTCCGGCCTTTAGTTTGGCTAAATTTCCCGCATCTGTATTGCCATACTCGTCTACGATTTGTTGCAGCCCCATATAACTTCCTTTGCTCCCGTTGAGTGCTTGACCGATTGAGTCTTGCTCGAAAAGTCGTTCTGCTGTCACCATTTCTTTGAGTGCTTGATCTGATTTTGGGTCTACGATTAATTTTATATAAGCGAAATAACCCAATGCAGCAAGCACCACTATGCCGATTACAATTCCTATAGCTTTAGCATTTTTTTCTAAGAAGAGTTCCATATTAAGGGCGGTACGATCTAATTTCTGTACCAATTCCTCTGTTGTAGACTCTTCGTTTTTTACTTTCTTTGCCATGTAATATTATTAATGCGATTGCAAAAATAGGCTTCTATTTGCTTATTTCCAACAATCTTCTATAGTTTTATAACAGATTTAGAATAAATAAGCTACCGACAAATTTAGGAGTTTCGGAGTTGATTCTGTTTTGTAATCCCAGTTATCTTTTATAAACTCAGACGTTACTTTCCCAAATCCAAATTCGTAACGCAAATCGAATAAGAATCTAGAGACTTCTACTCCTGCACCGATATGCATTCCTACATTAAATTCATCTTGTTTTGCTTTGGAAATTTCGTTAAAAGAAATATCGTCATTAAAGTAATAAGAAAAGGTTGGTCCGATTTGTACGTGAGCTAATCCTAAAAATTCTTTTCCAATTCCTACAGGGATATCAATTCTTTTTTTAGTAATGTCGTATTGGATTCCTTGCGTTTCATACTCATTTTTATATTGTGTATACAATACTTCTGGCTGTACATAAATTCCTGCAAATTTTGCACGAATTAAGGCTCCTGCCTGGAAACCTGTAGATCCGTTTCCTTTGTCTCTGAAAATATTTCCAGCATTTTCTACTACCGACTTACCGTTATCGGCATTGAAAACAACGCCTGCCTTCAATCCAAAATCTAAACTTTGAGCTTGTGCAAATCCTGTAATTAATGCAGTTGTTGCGATAAATAATTTTTTTCTCATGGTATTTATTTTTTTATTTGTCTTTTAATAATGCTGTTCTCAATTTCGTAAAAAGTTCTGATGAATATACAAAATCTATCACCGATTTATTGTCGGCCGTGAGTATTTCATCTTTTGTCCCTTCCCATTCAAGGTAGCCTTGTTTCAGGAAAATAATTTTATCTCCAATTTCCATCACCGAATTCATATCGTGGGTATTAACCACCGTTGTTGTATTGTACTCTCGTGTAATCTCATAAATCAATTTATCGATAACTAGAGCTGTTTTTGGGTCGAGCCCAGAGTTTGGTTCATCGGCAAATAGGAATTTTGGTTCGTTGATCATTGCACGAGCAATAGCGACCCTTTTTTGCATACCACCTGAAATTTCTGATGGATATTTTACCAAAGCTTCTTTGGCTATTTCTACACGATCAAGCATTTTCTTAGCTCTTGCAATAGCTTCTTGTCTAGATAGATTAGAGAACATCTCTAATGGGAAGCAAACATTTTCTAGAATATTCATCGAATCAAAAAGGGCACTTCCCTGAAATACAACTCCAATTTGTTCTCGTAAATATTGTCTTTGTTTGTAATCATAATCAATAGTATTTTCACCATTGAAGTAGATTTCTCCAGAGGTCGGCATTAATAATCCTATCAAACATTTTAAGAAAACTGTTTTACCTGAACCACTTTGTCCGATAATGAGATTGGTTTTCCCTTCGTGAAAATCGACCGAAAAACCTTTTAATACCTCGATATCATCGAACGATTTAGTTATGTTTCTTACTTCAATCATTAGCTAAGAATGGTTTGGGTTAATAATAAGTTGAGAATGATGATGCAAATCGATGTCCATACAACTGCTGTCGTACTCGAGCGTCCCACCTCTAGAGATCCTCCGCTTACGTAATACCCATAATAAGCTGGTACTGTAGCAATAACAAATGCAAACACCATGGTTTTGAAGAAAGTATAAATATAGAATTTTAGAGCCATTCCCATTTGTAGTCCTTGTACAAAATCGACTGGTGCCCACATTTTGGTAAAAACACCAATGAGATGTCCTCCTAGAATCCCGAATCCTATACTAATGGCGATCAGGAATGGAAAGAAAAATACACAAGCTATTATTTTCGGTAAAATGAGAAAGTTAGGAGAATTAATTCCCATCACATCCAATGCATCGATTTGTTCGGTCACTCTCATTGTACCAATACTAGAGGCGATATAAGAACCAACTTTCCCCGCCAGAATAAGCGAAACAATGGTTGGGGAAAATTCTAAAACTAACACTACTTTTGTTGCATAACCGATATATGCATCGGGAACTGGAATTTCTGATCCTCGAAAATTTTGAGCCATTTGAATCGCAACAACGGCACCCATAAACGTAGAAATAAACGTCACAATACCCAAGGAACTCATCCCGAGATCCATCACTTCGCGGATGATTAATTTCCAAAAATATTTAAACTTGATAGGTTTTTGAAATACTTTTGTCATCAGCAAAACGTATCTCCCTAAGTTTTCAAACAATTTCATTGCCACAAAAATAGTATTTTTATTGTTATATTCTTTTTAAATATTCGACAAAGTGCACTATCGACAACTTGAAAATTATGTTCCTAAAGATGCTTTACCTTTGATTGAAACATGGTTTTCGCCTTTTAAAATACAACTAAGAATAACGCCCAATCGCAAAACAAAATTGGGCGATTACCGCAAAAACGGTATTTTACATTCTATCTCGGTAAACGGAAATTTATCACCCGAGGCCTTCTTTTTTGTTCTCACACATGAGTTTGCTCATCTAAAAGCTTATCACGACTTTCATGGGAAACTAATTTTAGCACACGGGAAAGAATGGAAAGAGACTTTTTCTAAACTTTTGATCGATTCGGCTTATCTTTATTCTACCGAAATACAGCCTTATATTTTGCAACATGCACGCAAACCAAAAGCTTCTGTCACGGCTGATCCGGGCATTGCTAAAAATCTTTTGAGAAATGAGAACGGTTTGCCTTATTTAGAAGATTTGCCAGAAGGAAGCCTTTTCTACATAGGAAATAAACTTTTACAGAAAGGAAAAAAAAGAAAAATAAGGTATCTTTGTCATGAAAAAAATACAGGTAAGAAGTATTTAGTAAGTGGTCTTGCCCAAGTAAATAGAGTGAAAGAATGAAACAGAATGATCGCTACGCTGTAATTATGGCGGGTGGAATTGGCACACGTTTTTGGCCGTTGAGTACAACCCGAAAGCCTAAACAATTTCATGATATTTTAGGAACCGGAAAAACGTTTATCCAGATAACGTATGAACGCCTAAAGAAAGTTGTTCCGGTAGAAAATATTTTTGTTGTTACCAGCCAACAGTATGTTGATATTACAATGGAACAATTGAGCGAACTTCATCCCTTCAATATTATTCGAGAACCACAGGCTATCAATACTGCTGCCTGTAATCTTTTATCATCTCTCATTATCCGAGAAATCAATAAGAAAGCAAAAATTATTGTTGCTCCGTCTGACCATCTTATTTTGGATGAAGAAGAATTTATGCATAAAGTAAACTTTGCTTTCGATCATGTGGATGATGAAAAATTAATAACCTTAGGCATAAAACCAACTCGAGCAGAAACTGGCTATGGATATATACAGTATAATAACTTTTCGAGTGATCCCATATCTAAGGTCTTGACTTTTACGGAAAAGCCTAGTTTAGAAATAGCTGAAACCTTACTGAAGAGTGGTGAATTTTTATGGAATTCTGGAATTTTTATTTGGTCGGTACGGGCTATTTTAGACGCTTTCAAAGAATTATTACCAAGCATGTACAAGACACTCAACACCTATTTCGAGAATGGAACCAACAACGAAGTTATTTTGCGTTCTGTTTATTCGACCTTACCAATGATTTCTATTGATGTCGGGGTACTCGAAAAATCTAAAAATGTGTATGTAGTACCTGCAGAATTCGGTTGGACAGACCTCGGAACATGGAATTCTTTGTTCGAATACGGAAAGAAAAACGAAGAAGAGAATATCATCAAAGGGAAGCATGTTCAAGTATACAATACAACCAATAGTATCATCTACAACACAACTAAAAAAGCAATGATTATCGATGGTCTCGATGATTATATTATAGTCGATACCAAAGAAGGCTTACTGATTTGTCCTAAAAAAAATGATCAAGAAATCAAAACGTATGTCAACGATCTTAAACTGAGTAAGGGCGATCGTTTTTGTTAGAGATTTTCTTAATAGAATAAAAAAACAACCTACAATAAAATAAGCGCAGAAAAAAAATTCTGCGCTTATTTTATTGTAGAATCACTGTATATAAGAAGACACAAAGATCTAATGCGCTTCTAACCAATTATCTCCTACACCAACTTCCGCCACCAAAGGAACTTCCATTTGTATTACCGACTCCATGGTGGTTTTTATCATTTTACTCACTTCTTCTACTTCGCTAATGGGTGCATCAAACACCAACTCATCATGTACCTGAAGGAGCATTTTGGTGGCAAACTTCTTATCCAGCTCTTTCTGGATTTGAATCATAGCCAACTTGACAATATCTGCTGCAGACCCTTGGATCGGAGCATTTACAGCATTGCGCTCTGCATGCGAACGTACTGTATTATTTCTCGAGTTGATGTCTTTTAAATAACGTCTGCGCCGCATCAGAGTTTCGACAAATCCGTTTTCTCTTGCAGATGCAATTTGTTGATCTATATATTTTTTCAGTGTAGGATATGTTTCGTAATAAGCATCTATCAGTTTTTTGGCTTCTGTATTCGAAAGCCCTGTTTGCTGTGCCAATCCAAAAGCAGAAACACCATAAATAATACCAAAATTTACGGTTTTGGCTTGCGATCGCTGTTCTCTTGTCACCTCATCTAGTGCAACCCCAAAAATCTTTGCTGCTGTGGACGCATGAATATCTTCTCCGTCTTGGAAAGCTTTCACCATTACGGGATCTTGTGCCATTTGCGCAATCAACCGAAGTTCTATCTGAGAATAATCGGCAGAAATTATTTTATGCTCGGGATTGCGAGCAATAAATGCTTTTCTGATTTGCTGCCCTTCTTCTGTTCTTATAGGGATATTTTGCAAGTTCGGATTTACTGAGGATAATCTCCCTGTAGCGGCAACCGTCTGTGCAAATGTTGTATGAACACGCTGTGTAACAGGATTCACTAACTCTGGCAAAGCGTCGATATAGGTTGATTTCAGTTTTTGTAACTGTCTGTAATGTAAAATATTTTTGATAATTGGATAATGCGCCAATTTAGATAGTACTTCTTCTCCTGTTGAATATTGCCCTGTTTTGGTTTTTTTACTTTTAGGCTCGAGTTTTAATCTATCGAATAGAATATCTCCCAATTGTTTTGGGGAATTTAAATTAAACTCTTCTCCTGCCTCTGAAAATATTTTTTGTTCTAACTCTTTGATTTTCTCCTGATGCTTTTTCGATAATTGCTGCAGAAAATCTACATCTAGCCGTATTCCTTCTATTTCCATTGTTGCCAAAACTTTCATCAAAGGCATTTCTATATTTCGAAAGAGTTTCGTGAGCGATACTTTTTCTAGTTCGGGTTCGAAGATATTTTTCAACTGAAAGGTTACATCCGAATCTTCAGTACCGTATTCGGTTTGTTCTATTAAATCAACTTCTCGGAAATTTTTCTGATTTTTCCCTTTCTTTCCTATCAATGTTTCGATAGATACTGGCTTATATCCTAAATATGTTTCTGACAAAACATCGAGATTATGACGCATATCGGGATTGAGAAGATAATGTGCTATCATCGTATCGAAATTTTCTCCATCAATTCGGATTCCGTATTTATACAAAACCTTGAGGTCGTATTTTATGTTATGTCCTATTTTTTCTATTGCAGGGTTGCTGAATAGTTCGGCAAACTCGAGAATAATGTTTTTTGCATCATCAAAATCTTCTGGGAAGGGTAGGTAATACCCTTTGCCTTTTTCCCAAGAGAAAGAAATTCCTACTAACTTGGCTTCTAATGGATCTAAACTTGTCGTTTCGGTATCGAACGCAAAGCTGTCCAACGTTTTCATTTTGTCAATTAGTAATCTACGCGCCACAGGTGTGTCGACCAATTGATAAAAATGATCGGTATTGCTAATATTGGTAAAATTAGAATTGAGCGGAACGATTACTTCTTCTGAGGTGAAGTCGAACAACGATTGTTGTGTTGTTTCTTTGTTTTTTTGTATCGATTGAGAAATCTCGTTTTGTGTATCTTGATTGATTCTAGAAGGATCGACATTATATAATCTATAAACGGTTTCGAGCATTCGACGAAACTCTAACTCTGTAAACAAATCGGTAACTTTCTCCAGATTGGGCGGACAAACTGTTAAGTCTTCTTCGTCGAACTCAACGGGTACATCGGTAATAATCGTAGCTAATTTTTTAGATAAGATTGCTTGTTCTCTATTTTCGATGACATTCTCTTTTTGTTTTCCTTTCAATTGATCAGTATTGGCCAATAACCCTTCTAAAGACCCGTATGTTTTGATGAATTTTATGGCTGTTTTTTCTCCAACTCCTGGAATTCCAGGAATGTTGTCTACCGAATCGCCCATCATACCTAATAAGTCTATTACTTGTATTGGGTCTTCTATTTGGTATTTTTCTTTTACTTCTTCTACACCCCAAATCTCAACTCCACGACCATAAGCTGGTGGTTTATACATCTTGATGTGTTCGCTAACCAATTGTGCAAAATCTTTATCGGGAGTCACCATATAAGTGGTATATCCTCTTTGTTCTGCTTTTTTTGCGAGTGTCCCAATCACATCATCTGCTTCGTAGCCTTGTGCGTACAAAACAGGTATTCTTAGTGCATTAAGGATTTCTTGGATATAAGGTACTCCTTCGCGGATGGCTTCGGGAGTTTCTTCTCTGTTTGCTTTATATTGAGGGAAATCAACCGTTCTTATGGTTGCTTCTCCCACATCAAAAACTACGGCTAAGTGTGTGGGTTGCTCTCGTCGAATAACATCGAACAAGGAGTTAAGAAACCCCATTATTGCCGAAGTGTTAAAACCTTTCGAGTTGATTCTTGGGTTCTTAATAAATGCATAATAACCTCTAAAAATCAATGCATATGCATCTAATAGAAATAATCTTTTATCAGAATGATTCATTCGGGTTCTTATATATATTATTTTCTAATGTAGAACTATAATTGTTCTATTATTGTTCGGGAGCTATCTGCAAAACCAATCCTTCTATTTCGGGAGTTACGGCCAATTGACAGCTCAAACGGCTATTTTCTCTCACGTGAAAAGCTTCTGCGAGCATTGCATCTTCATCAGGATTCATCTCTGGCAGTGGAGTCTCTGGAGATTCTACATAGCACTGACATGAGGCACACATGGCCATTCCACCACAAACCCCAAAGGTACCTTCTTCTACCAACTCATATACACGCACAATTTCCATCATATTCATGTTCATATCGGTTGGTGCATCAACTTCGTGGCTTACTCCTTCGCGATCGATGATTGTAACTTTTATATCAGACATTGTTTCTAAGAATTTGTGTTGCTAACAAAAATACAATTTTATTCTCCTTTACGATACTTCATCAATAAGATTTGGGTTAAAAAAACTCAATCTATATAAGCTTTTTCGGTAGAATGGTTCATAGGACGGTTTCTTTTTACATGAATTCTGTACTCTAGTTTGATGCTTATCTATTTTAAAAACTAAAAAACCTTATTGCAAGCAACAAGGTTTTTCTGATGATTTTCTCACAGCAATGAATTACTCTATGGCTTTTACTACTGCTTTTTCTGCTTCTTTTCGGGTTCCATCGAAACCATCCACTCCTGCTACAGTTGTGTATTTCAGGATAAATTTCTTACCTGGGTTTAAGCGATTATAGACCGATTGACACATCAAGGTTGCTTCATGGAAACCACAGAGTATCAATTTCAATTTTCCTGGATAGGTATTGATATCGCCTATGGCATAAATACCTTCTATATTGGTCTGATAGTCAAGTGCATTGTTCACTTTGATTGCATTTTTCTCTATTTCTAATCCCCAATTGGCAATAGGACCTAATTTTGGCGATAGACCAAAAAGTGGAATAAAATAATCTGTCTCTATATAGAATTTCTCTCCTTCTTTTTCTATCTCTAATTTTTCTACCTTTCCGTCTCCTTGTATTGCTGTAATTTCGGCAGGCGTAATTAGGTTAACTTTTCCTAATTTTTTCAGTTCGATTACTTTATCTACCGAATCCAGGGCACCACGGAACTCGTTTCTACGATGAACAAGGGTAACTTCTTCTGCTATATCCGACAAAAAAATCGTCCAATCCAAAGCAGAATCACCTCCTCCTGCAATCACAATTTTTTTATCGCGGAACATTTCGGGCTGACGAACAAAATATTCTACTCCTTTTTCTTCGTAATCGGCAATATTGTCGATTAACGGCTTTCTTGGCTCAAAAGACCCTAATCCTCCTGCTATTGCAACGGCTTTTCCGTGAACTTTGGTCCCTCGGTTGGTTGTTACTATAAAGGTTTCATCTTCTTGCTTCTCTACTGTAGTGGCAATTTCATTGAGCGTAAATCCTGGTTCGAATTGTTTTATTTGCTCCATCAAATTGTCTATTAACTCTCCTGCACCAATGCTTGGGAATCCTGGAATATCGAAAATTGGTTTTTTAGGATATAGTTCTGCCAATTGACCTCCAGGCTGTGGAAGAGCATCGATTATATGGCATCTTAGTTTTAATAATCCGGCCTCGAATACAGCAAATAATCCTGTTGGTCCAGCGCCTATAATGATGATATCTGTTTCTATCATGATTGGATTTTTTTTACGTTTTTTGATGTCCACAAATTTAACAATTTTGAACCAAAAAATGAATGACTATCATCATCATAGTTAAGTTTTAATGAATTATGCAAGTGAAACTTATCGTTTTTTTATGGAATGTTTTAGAGAGAAGTGTTTATTATTACCTCACAGGTTTACGACAATAATCCTCAAAATACTCTTGCATTTTTTTTAAAAGATTATGCTTCTCTCCATCGATAATATACTTAAGTTTCAGGAATAGCTTTTCTTTATTTTCTTATATAAGAGATTCGTTTGGCTATATTTTTCATTTTCTATTAAAAAAAATCGGGGGTGTAATTATTTAATATTTTAAAGCAAAAGTAAATAAATGTTCACCGAGCAGACATCAATGCATGGGTTCGTAAATGCAATAAAACGCAAAAGTGAAACGTCGTTATATAGCATTCTCAAGATAATTTAACTACTAAAATCCATGAAGGTATCATGCTGATTATAATAATTTAAGGCAGCAACATAATCACTTAACGTCGCAGTAGCCTTTTGCTCACTGACGTTACCAATAACATCGGCGAATTGTTGGCCAGAATATAAATAAACCAAATGATTACCAATCACCCCAGATGGAAATACTTCATTATCATCGTCATCAATATCCGGGTAATCATCGATCCAATACTCTTGTCCAAGCACAAACTCGTCAACATTGGGTTTCGTATAAACACAAATCTGTTCGCCTATAGTTAGATTCTCTTTGAACGCATCAACTAATTTATTTATAGAGTAAAATGTTTTCATTATGAGCATGGTTTTGATCCTTTACTTTTTAATCCACCTGTTTTTCCATCAAGCTTACCTCTTCTACCATCTTCACCTCCACCCATATATCTCTACCTCCTTTGCCTGTCGGATGGTAAAGAGCATGATTTGAACTATGATCTGTACGGTCAACTGAAGACAATCGTCCTAAATCTTCATGATGATGCCAAGTCAATCCAGGGGGTGACAACTATCCTGACATAGAGAGCCATTAAACTTTATCTGCAAATCTATTAATATCTAACTGAAAAAGCATTTTAAAATACGCTGTATCTCCGGTTGGAGAAAAAAAGGATAAACAATTTCTGAATCAGTATTTATATTGACAATGATTTTGTCATTTTCTATTGAAACATTATGCACAAACACCGCCTCAGTCTCCGAAAGAGGGAACTGACCGGAATATAAATTTCCGTTTTCTGCGCGTATAAGTTTAAAAAATTGAGGTTCTTCACTAGGAAGATAAGTTGACATCCTTAGAGCAACCAAAAAATCAGAGGTATACTCTATTGAAATGTTTGTTTTGCTTTTTTCCGTAAAAGTAAAAGCATTGACTATCTGTATTAGATTCTTTGTTAATTTGCTTTCAAGAAGGCTATTATCCTCTCCTGAGTAACGTTCACCATTACAATGAAACTCATACCCTTTTTCAGTAAGTTGAAAACCCCGAATAGGGACAACAAGTGGTTCTCCTAACGGTGATAAATTCATACCGAAGCCACCTATCTTCTTACTAAAACTAATACAATGGTGGTGATAAAAGTCAAACCCATAAGTAGGTTGAATTGCTATATATCCACTTTTAAAGTTCTCAATATCAAACGATTCCATAATAATTCCATAATAAATAACACTCACATATTCAATATATTAGTTAGAAAATTTCTTTAATATTTCCCATGCCATATCTGATGTTTTTCTAGTACCTAAACCCTTATTTAAGAGACTGGATAAAGCCTCCTGAGCAGCGCGAAAGTTTTCCTTTGGAATTTTTAAATTTCCAATGACTTTGTTAGATCTAGTTTCGTGAATACTAACACTCTTTGCGCCAACACTAAATTAGTCATCAACCAATTTCTTTAACATATTTTGAGCGCGTGAGAAACCATTCTCTGCTGCTAACTTAAGCCAATATATGCCTTCTTTTTCGTTCACTTTTGTGTATTGCCCCTTAAAATATGCTTGAGCAAGCATATATTGATGATGCGCATCCCCTGCTAGTGCTTTTTCAGATAAAACTTTGACTTCATGACTATCTAAATCCACCAATGAATAAAAACTACTTTTCTTCCAATGAATTAATACCTTATTATCTTGTCGTTTAATCTTACCGAATCGATCAAAATGACGTAAATCCCCTCCATTTACTTCCAAAACGGTAATATCATCAAAGCCTTCGTCCTCCCTAGTCATTCGGATAAAGTAATGTAAATGTTTCTCTAAATGCCAACGTAAAGTCAGCTCCTTATCGATTTTCTTCACTACACCTTCGTACACAAAGTCTAATGCTTCAAAAGCAGCAAATACAGTTAAGAGTTCATCTTGCTTTAGATCATAATCATTAACTAGACCAAGTACAGTGGTTTTAAAAACATCATACGCAAACTCTAGTAACTCACGCTTTGAGTCTAACCGCCTGAAATATTCACCATCAATAACAACACGTACCTGCACAACACCCAATGTCTCGGGGCTTTTATTCAATGGTTTCTCTGGTGGAGTATCAAGTATATAAATAACCAATTTATCTATTTTTTCAGAAGTAATTTTCCTATGAGCGTAAAATTCAAAAGCACTACTAATGACTTTCCAAGCCCAACCATTTTCCCCAACATCAAAAGGAGTAACAATTTCTAGAACATTTAAGTATTTATTTACCATAACTGTTGACTATCACTTCATTATATTTAGGTCTTTTATTACCAAGAGGGTTACGTGCTGTTCCATCTCGCCTCATTGCACCTATTGCATAAGCATTAACAAAACCTTGTTCTTTAGCCAAAGCTTCTGCCCTTGTTAAATTTCTACAAACAATTTCCGACTTAAAATTTCCGCCTTCATGGTTTAGTTTTCTTACTTGACTTTCTGCGCGGCTAGATTTTCCATCACGTCTTATCCTACCACCGCTAACGCCCCATTTATAAACATCACCAGTATCTATATCCACAATTCTATAAACATGATTCCGTCGCCTGCTTAACTTAGAATTGCCATGCGCTCGTTTTCCAAGCCTTGACAAGCCTCCCACCAAAATTGCGCCATTTCGAAGAACTTGCCTAACCAAAGCAGGATGCCACCCCCACGGATCCACCCACTCCACCGGGTTCGGGGCGTATTGATAGAGGTTAATCCCTCCCATCAAGCCGATCGGGTCTTGGCTGATAAAGCGACCTAGCTCTGGGTCATAATACCTAAAGAGAGAGTTTGTCTACTTTTCTGACTAGGAACAATCAATCGAAATATTTATAAGGAAACATCTCAAATAATTGAGGGTGAATACTATTCATTAGTCCCATGACTACCTGCTTAAATTCATCTATACTTTGGTCTTTTTCAAGTCTCTGCTCTAACTTCGCAAGCAAAAAACCCATCCTAAGAAAACCAGTGAAATCAATCTGCAGATTTAAAAAATTCTCTAATCCCCCATATTCCCCCTGATTATGGTCAAAAAAGAATACGGTTTTGGTTTGTTCATTCAAAAACCATTCATCTCCTTGCCCTGACTGCCCTATAAGCCACAAATTTTGTGGCAAATTATTATCGGATGCTCGCTTATTCCACTCAATCGCCTTCTGATAGCCATATAACACAATATCCGGTGTAATACTAACCTCTTTATACTGATGAATGAACTCAGTATATTTTGTATCAATTTGAGGGATTCTACCTTTATCTTTAATGACAGGATCAAGTTTTTCAAGGAAATTAAAAAGCTCATTTGAGTTAATCAGTTTCATTTTATCTTCTTTATCCATGTTAACTAGATTACTTACAAGGTCTATTTTTTACTGCGTCAGCAAAATATTTACCGATTCTTTCTTTTCTTGCTAAATCTCTCAGTCGTTTTTCAAGGAAATCTTTAGCTGTTTCTTTATCCATTCCTTGTTTTTCAACATAATCTAACAAACCATCAAATACTTTGTTCCAATTCTTGCCAACTCTAGAACTATTAGTATGTACACCTTTAGTTAATCTATGTCTTTCAGGCGAGAAATTAAGAAATATTTCGGATTATTAACATCAATATCAGTTAATCTTTTAAATCTATCTGCAAACTCTTCAGGGAAACCATGATGAATTTCTGCGAAAACATGAGGCTGTCCGACATAATCTTTCCAAAGTCTTTGCAATGTACTAGAGCGAGTTTTCCATCCCCACGGTTCCACCCACTCCACCGGGTTCGGGGCGTATTGATAGAGGTTAATCCCTCCCATCAAGCCGATCGGGTCTTGGCTGATAAAGCGACCTAGCTCTGGGTGATAATACCTAAAGGTATTGTAATTTAACGACGTCTCAGCATCATAATACTGATTTTGGTTCTTCAAAAATTGTACCTTACCGAGGTGATCGCACACATAATGATAAAGTTTCGGCTCTGCTTGAGTTTCTTCTGCTAACTCGGCCTGCCACACCCGTGAGCTCAATAGTTCCGCTTGTCCATCACTGCTATTGATGTATTGCGCCAAGGGCACAAACTGACCATCAAAGAGTTTTCACAATCTCCGCATTTACTTATAAAGTCCTTTATATTTTCCTGTAAATATTTGCATATACACTTTATATTCTTTTTTCATAGTTCTTTGAAACATAATATCTTTAAGTGGATCTACATTTTTACCGAATAAATAGCTAAGATATAGCCTTTCATTAAGTTCAGGATATGTTCTCAACGATGTAAGTTCATGACTATCAATGATGCTGTCCTCATTATTGTTAATTTCTTTGATTACAATGAAATCTTGTGGTTTAGTTGTCAGAGTCCTTTCAACTAAAACCCCACCCGGCTTTGACATAGCAAAAGTCATTTCATCATCCGTCCCCTCCCAAATAGTATACATTTGAGATTCAAAGTTTCTTTGTATCCAGCGTGAAGGAAATTGCAGGGTAGAATTTCCAACTATATCCATTTTTTTGACATGACTGTCTTTTAAAAATTTATGTACCACAGGAACACAAAAGAGAGTATTTGTATTTTCTAACGATGAGATTTTCCACTCGTGAGAATCATTATAAATATCAAAAAAATAAAGAAAAGGCTCCTCCATCATTTGGGCTAAAAAGCAAATATCCTCTCTAGCTTCAATACTAATAACCGTGCCTTTTTTCCAAGTAACTCTAGTCATTCTTAATTCCTTTTAAGTCTCGCATTTTGTTTTATGAACTGTTTGAGGATTCTTGCCTAGATGCGCTTCTGCTGCCTTTTTGTACTCGTCTCTATTTGGATTATTTGCTCCGACTGGATTTTGCGCATTGGCAACGTTTTCTCTTCCCAAAACTGTCTTATCTTCCTCAAAATAATATTGCTCTAATCCTCTAGCTGTTTTTTTACCTTCTATGTCACTTCCACTATATACAGGCGTAGGTGCCTGTCCCCCAAAAGCATCAAAATTACCACCATATCTATAACTAATAATTTGCTCAGGTGAAAGCCCCATGCTACTAGGGGCACTAGCGTAGCCAGTATATGATTTCCCGTTTTTATACCCTCGATAAGTCACACTATCTCTTCATGCACCTGTGCTAACATTATTCCACCCCAACGGATCCACCCACTCCACCGGGTT
>NZ_KV798541.1:0-3650 GCF_001809725.1 Weeksella sp. HMSC059D05 | reverse complement strand
CAGAACTTATAATTATGTTTACAATTACACCGATCACTTAGGGAACGTGCGTGTAAGCTACGCTTGGGATGATACCGAAAGTAAACTAAAAGTAATAGAAGAAAACCATTATTATCCTTTTGGTTTGAAACATACAGGTTACAATGATTTGACCTTGGGTGTAGAAATTGTAAATAGTAGTGATGTTCGTGTGGGTATAGGTGTAGTAAATATGCAAACCTCGGGTAGTGATAGTTATAACTACAAATACAACGGCAAAGAACTGCAAGAGGAGTTTAACATCAACTTATACGACTACGGGGCACGAAACTACGATCCTGCCATTGGACGTTGGTTCAATGTGGATCCGCTAGCGGAGAAATATATTACTAATTCTCCCTATACTTATGTTCTTAATAATCCTATCTTTTTTATTGACCCCGATGGTATGCAAGTAGAACATGATTATCAATTATTAAAAAATGGACAGGTTAAATTAATTAAAGAAACTACTGATAAGTCAGATACTTTATATGCTTCTAATAATGACGGTTCTGTAAATAAAAATAAAAGTGTTACTGTTCAAAAAGGAAGAGCGAGTGATAGTTCTGTAATAGGAGATTTATCCAAAGCAACTGGATATTTAGCAAATTTTAGAAATGAAAATAATAAAAATGGGGCTAGCATAGGTGAAGTTAGAATTGGATATACAAATAATGTCAATGATGCAGTTAACGTTTTTAATTTTCTAAATGCAAATACTTATTCAAATATAGAATTTGGCTTAATGAAATTTCAACAAAATGGGAATAGTAATAATTATCTAATTGGTACTCAAATGGAGTTTGATGCTCTTGGTAAAACATTTAGAGCAATGACTGATAGAATTGGAGGTTATGATAATATAATAGCATTCTATCATAATCATGATGGCTATGCAGGGTCTCATCCTAATGAAGTTGGAAATCAATGGTTATCTGATCAAAGTACAAGGAGAAGTGTACATGCTTCAACCTTAAAAAAGAGTTCCATGCTATCAAGATTTTTCACTGTTCATGAAGGTTTAGGAAATAAGGTTATTGAATTAAATCGATTTGGAACTTCAAATTCAGGCACTTTTACACCAGGTTCTGTAGGTAGTATTAATAAAATTAATTATAAAGATGTTAAAAAATAACCTTTTATTACTTATTTTATTTCTAATTTCAATTAGTTGTAAAAAAACAGAAATAGATTTACAATCAACAAATTCATCTCCACTAGTAGAAGAAATTTATAAAGTAGTGGATTCTATTTCTAATTATTTACCAAAACCATATCCTAATGTTATTTATACAGTTACTCATGAAAAAAAAGATAACAAGGATTATATTAAAATTTCTACCGCAAAATACATTAATAAAGATTCCATATCCGTATATAAAAATTATGAGAATCATTTAATAGTATTTTATTCTAAAAAATTTTTTAAGGATAAATTTAATAAATTAGATACTATAGGATTAAGTAAATATGATTCATTAATGTACAATCAAGAAGATATTTATATGTATCATCCTAGATATGAGGTTGTAGAACTTCTTGAAAATAATAAGTTTAAGGTATTATTACCTCAAGAACATCATCAAAAAAAATTATTTTATTTCGATGATATTTATATACCTGAACCAGAACCAAATAATTCACAATAAAGCAAAAGGCAAACGTTAGTTTGCCTTTTGTTATTTTATAAAGTAGCTACATTTTTATTAAAGAAATCTTTAAATTTTTTAGTGGTAAGCCTATATCAATTAAATAATATTACCTATATTTTGGTTGTTAATTTTTAGATTAACCCTTTTGGTTTGAAGCATAAAGGATATCAATCGCTGAAACAAGTCATCGGTATAGACAAAGATTCAGACGGCAGCACTAATATAGCAGCAGACTTCGGCATTGGTTTGAGTAATACGCTCTCAAGTGGTTCGGTGAATTACCAGTATAAGTACAACGGGAAAGAGTTCCAAGATGAGTTGGGGCTTGGGTTGTATGATTATGGAGCGAGGAATTACGACCCTGCTCTGGGTAGGTGGATGAATGTGGATCCACTGGCGGAGAAGATGAGACGCCACTCGCCTTATAACTATGCGTTCAACAATCCTGTATTCTTTATTGATCCAGATGGGATGGCGCCGAACACTGATTTTTTCGACTCTAAAGGAAATTTTATTAAACGTGTTGATGATGGTAAAACAGATATTAAAATATATGCAAGTAATACCAAAAAATATGTCTCTCCATCAAAGCTGGATAACTCTAGGGGATCTATAAGAGCTTTAGCCAAAATTTCAGCCCATTATACAAATAATAAAGGTTTTACAGGTACTGTCAAAGTAACAACAGCCAAAGGAGATGGTAGTGCATATCATGAGGGGAAAGGTAAAATAGTAATAAGGAAAGACACTTTTGATAGAGGTAAATTGGACAATTATGGAAATTTAAATTCAGTAATAAACCATGAAATAGACCATGATAAAAATGAGGTGAATCAATTCTCGGATCATGCAGATACATATTTAAGAGAAGCTTCAAGTCCTGATTTTAATGAAGCAACAGATGATTATAAGATTAATAATGCAAATCAATTTGTTAATAGGGTTTTAAATGCATATGATAATAATGAAATAAATGAAAAAGGGCTTAATAGTTCTATAAGTACTTATAATTCTAAAAATAAGGGGAGTTTGCATTTATCGGTACCACAATTTTTAGGTTCAGTTAGAGGGGCTAGTTATAATTTAAAAATTAATGGAAAAAACACATATAATGGCTTTAAATATGAAAAATTGGATAATCCTTCTATGTAGTTTGTTATTCTTTCAGTGTGATTATAGAAATGATTTATATAATCTTCTTACAAAAGAAGATATAACTTATTGGGATTATTATAAGTATAGCGATATATCTGGTGATAAACGGATTCAGTCTTTAAGTTTTTCAAAGAATGGAGAATGTAAAGTTTATTCAGTAACGGTTGATGGAAAGAGAAATAATTACGAGCTTTCTGATTATAGCAAGTTAATAGGAGAATGTGATAAATGGAGGATAATAAATGATTCTGTAATTAATATTAGATGTAAATGGGACTATAAATTTACAATTATAAATGATAGTACAATTTATTTAAAAAATAATCATACAAAAGAAGTGAAAAAGCTCTACAAATCTAAAGAAAATATAATTGTTTTAAACAACACTCGTATGAATTAAAAGTAAAAGGCAAAGTTTCGCAGCCAGGTGGGGTCAAAGACGGAACCAACATTGATGATTTGGAATATACCTATCAAGCCAACTCCAACAAATTGCTGAAAGTAAAAGACAAAGTCTCGCATGCAAGCGGTTTTAAAGACGGAACAAACACGGGGAATGATTATGCTTACGATGAAAACGGAAATTTAACAAAAGATTTGAACAAAGGAATTTCCGAAATCAAATACAATCACTTAAATTTACCTACAGAAGTTATTTGGAACAGCAACAAAAGGATACATTACGCCTACAATGCAAACGGTTTAAAGCTAAGAAAAGTAGTAATAGATGGTACCAAAGTGACCACCACAGATTATTTAGGTGGATTTCAATACAAAAACAATGATTTACAATTTTTCCCAACATCGGAAGGGTATGTAAAT
>NZ_KV798540.1:0-2085 GCF_001809725.1 Weeksella sp. HMSC059D05 | reverse complement strand
ATTTTTTTGTGATGCGTAACAACTGAGGAGTTCATTTGACACAATATAACAAGAAGAAAAAATAAAGCCAAGCAAACGTCAATTAGAGTTGGAGTAACTTTTCAGTATCGTATAAAGAAATTTATATTACAATGGAGAGTTTGATCCTGGCTCAGGATGAACGCTAGCGGGAGGCCTAACACATGCAAGCCGAGCGGTAGATTATCTTCGGATAATTGAGAGCGGCGTACGGGTGAGTATCGCGTATGTAACTTGCCTTATAGAATGGGATAGCCCGGAGAAATTCGGATTAATACCGTATATAAAGCTAGGTGGCATCATTTAGTTTTGAAAGATTTATCGCTATAAGATAGACATGCGTAAGATTAGATAGTTGGTGAGGTAACGGCTCACCAAGTCGATGATCTTTAGGGGTCCTGAGAGGGAGATCCCCCACACTGGGACTGAGACACGGCCCAGACTCCTACGGGAGGCAGCAGTGAGGAATATTGGACAATGGGTTAGCGCCTGATCCAGCCATCCCGCGTGCAGGATGACGGCCTTATGGGTTGTAAACTGCTTTTATATGTGAATAAACCTATCCACGAGTTGGATAGTTGAAGGTAGCATATGAATAAGCACCGGCTAACTCCGTGCCAGCAGCCGCGGTAATACGGAGGGTGCGAGCGTTATCCGGATTTATTGGGTTTAAAGGGTCCGTAGGCGGATCAATAAGTCAGTGGTGAAATCCTATCGCTTAACGATAGAACTGCCATTGATACTGTTGATCTAGAATTAGTTTGAAGTAGCTAGAATGTGTAGTGTAGCGGTGAAATGCATAGATATTACGCAGAATACCAATTGCGAAGGCAGGTTACTAAGTCTATATTGACGCTGATGGACGAAAGCGTGGGGAGCGAACAGGATTAGATACCCTGGTAGTCCACGCCGTAAACGATGGATACTTGCTGTTGGGTTTTCGGGCTCAGTGGTTAAGCGAAAGTAATAAGTATCCCACCTGGGGAGTACGATCGCAAGATTGAAACTCAAAGGAATTGACGGGGGCCCGCACAAGCGGTGGAGCATGTGGTTTAATTCGATGATACGCGAGGAACCTTACCAAGGCTTAAATGCATAATGACAGATTTAGAAATAGATTTTTCTTCGGACAGAATGCAAGGTGCTGCATGGCTGTCGTCAGCTCGTGCCGTGAGGTGTTAGGTTAAGTCCTGCAACGAGCGCAACCCTTATCATTAGTTGCCAGCGTTTAAAGACGGGGACTCTAATGAGACTGCCGGCGTAAGCCGCGAGGAAGGTGGGGACGACGTCAAGTCATCACGGCCCTTACGTCTTGGGCTACACACGTGCTACAATGGCCGGTACAGAGGGCAGCTACCAGGTGACTGGATGCGAATCTCTAAAGCCGGTCTCAGTTCGGATTGGAGTCTGCAACTCGACTCTATGAAGCTGGAATCGCTAGTAATCGCATATCAGCCATGATGCGGTGAATACGTTCCCGGGCCTTGTACACACCGCCCGTCAAGCCATGGAAGCTGGGGGTACCTGAAGTTGGTGACCGTAACAGGAGCTACCTAGGGTAAAACTGGTAACTAGGGCTAAGTCGTAACAAGGTAGCCGTACCGGAAGGTGCGGCTGGAACATCTCATATTTAGAGTATATACGATGTGTTAGTTACGTAACAACCTATTTGTTGCTTGGTTTTTTTCTTTATTTGTATATTTTATATTTATGTTGGATGTATATATAAAACAAGACCGCTCTTTTTAGAGTTTAGAAAGAGTCTCATAGCTCAGCTGGTTAGAGCGCTACACTGATAATGTAGAGGTCGGCAGTTCGAGTCTGCCTGAGACTACGAGGTTAACACTTAAAAAGAGGGGAATTAGCTCAGCTGGCTAGAGCGCCTGCCTTGCACGCAGGAGGTCATCGGTTCGACTCCGATATTCTCCACTATAGATCTTGTTATTTACTATCAAGATATAGAAGAAGTTCATTGACATACTGGAATAATTACTATAATTAATTATTATTTAATTGATTTAAATATAGTAAGCATATAGAAGACGATAAAACGATAAATCGAAAAAA
>NZ_KV798539.1:0-1316 GCF_001809725.1 Weeksella sp. HMSC059D05 | reverse complement strand
CTGCAAGATGTTGTTTACATACTGAAAACCGTCTAAGTAATCTACAATCTTTAAACTATCATTGTTAACTACTGTCTTTCTCACTTTTTGACCTGCAGCATTGTATTGATAGCTGATGTATTTATTATTTGCCCAAGTGATTCGGGTCGGTAAATTCAGATGGTTGTATTTTATTTCAGTTATACCCTTGTTTCTGTCTTTGACCATTGAGCTACGCTCGGTTTCTTCGTTAAAATCTTCTCTTCGATCTTCTTCAAATTTCATCAAAATTATCTTCAACAATTTCTTTAAACTTATTTAACAAAAATGTTAATTTTGTTGTATCTCCTGATGCTTCAAATTTACCGTTTTCAATTTTATAACCATACCAATCATTTTGAGATTTTTCAATAAAAGTCCAAGGTATAGAAGAAAATTCAATATCTAAATCTATTAAATCTATGGATATTGACCAACCTGGATTATCTAAAGTATCAATAGTAATTCCATAATTTTGCTCCCATTCACCATCACAATTATTTTCGTACCATTCTGAAATCCATTTTATTATATTATCTTTCATTATATTGTATCTTTATTAATAATCTTTACCTTTAACAGCAGGTCTTACATCTTTAGTTCCTTTTTCGTGCACATGAGGTGTATCAACTTTAGTACCATCTTTATTTGTGTGCGACTTTCCCTTTATGTCTGTTCTTTTTACTTCATCAAAGCCAGAAGGGTTCTTCTCATTCTTTTTATATGTGGTATTTCCTCTCTCATTAAATGTTGAATGATCTCCTTGAGCTTCTTGATTAGGCTTTCTTTTATTAGCACTTCTCCCTGATTTTGAAACCTTTGTTTTATTAGCACCTTTAGTTAAAACTTTTCCAGTAGTCCCAACAGCTTTCCCAGCTGGAACAACACCCATTACAACTTCTGCTCCAGATTCTAATCGAGATTTATCTTCTGTGAAATCACTCGAGTAACTTTTACCTGTAGCTAATTCAACAATTGGGGTTAAAGGATTAATGTTTTCATTTACCCATTCCATACCACTTTCTACAGCACTCCATACTTTGCCTAAAGTTGTTTGTTTGTCTTCTCCACTAGTTTCTTGTCCTTCTAATCCTTCTATTTCAATTTTCCAGGCAGGGTTATTATGAGCAAATTGGTATGTGCTAATATTATAATAATCCTCAGTTATTGGATCGACACTAAAAAACCTTGCAAAAGTAGGATCGTAATTTCTATAACGATACTTATACCAATTTAATCCTAATTCATCTTGAAACTCCTGCCCATTGAACTTATAATTATACGTAGCCGAACCCGTT
>NZ_KV798538.1:0-5005 GCF_001809725.1 Weeksella sp. HMSC059D05 | reverse complement strand
TATCAGCCAAGACCCGATCGGCTTGATGGGTGGGATAAATGTGTACCAGTATGCGCCGAACCCTGTGGAGTGGGTCGATCCGTGGGGGTTGGCGAAATTCTCTGTTCTTGATGAGATAGCAATCCAAGCAGCAAAAGTTTTGCCGGAAAGAACAAGGAGTGCTGTTACTGTCGCTGTAGGTAGAGGAAAAAGCGGGAAATTATACGTTTCAACTAGTGAAAAAACTACAAGACCAGCAATTAGAGATTGGGCGAATAATAACAATATTATTAATGTAAATAGTAGAACAGAGAACATGCATGCTGAGGAATCTTTACGAAACTTTGCACCTGAAGAAATGTCAGAAATAGGTAGTAGTAAACCAATTTGCATAGACTGTGAAAATGGTATGAGAAAGAATAATATTGATTTTAATGAGGAAAATACTTCAGGTAAAAAATCAAAAAATAGAGAAAACAGTAATCAATGTGGAATTTGGTAATGATTGAGAAAAAAGCAAATGAAAACTTAGTTAAAGACGCTTTAAATTCTTTAAGCTTTAAGCAACAAAAAAATTTTGGATTTTTTTGTATGGATAGAATTCAAAAGTTATATGAAGATGTAGATTCTCGTATCAAAATACAGGATATGAGTGAGGACTTAGAAAATGGCAAAGCGTTTGTTTTATTTAGATTTATCTATGATAGGCTGAAAAAAGAAGATGCTATAACACTAAAAGATCTTGAAAATTTAAGGAGAAAAAGTAATAGTTTGATACTTGATACAGATAACGTGTTTGATAGTACCACAGAAAATATACTTGCTAAAATTGTGTCAGAGTGCTTGTATACTTTTTTAAGTTTTTTAATAAATCACAAAGTTGATGACGTTTTTGATTGTGCAAGATTAATTATAGATATTATTAATGCACAAATCTCTGATTATTTTTTCACAAACATTGATGAAGATGATGAGAAATGTGAGAGTTTTCTAAGAAGTTTATTTGAAATTGAATATAGGATTCAACTAAGTGCTATAAAATTTATTACAGAGGAGAATGAATCTCAGTTGAATTCATTAATAACGAAGACTACTATCTCTAAGGATGCTATAAAAACAATAGAAAATCTAAGAAAATTTTCCTAATTTTTCTCTTCTTCATCAGATTTAAACTAAACCTTCCAATGGGATGGACATAATCAATTACGGTAGAGTGGATGGCAAGCGGGAGCTTACGCACGGTGTACCTCTATGATGCGTTTGGGCGACGTATAGCCAAGCGAGTGAGGGCGGGTGAGCATCATCGGATGGTCCACAAACGTTGTATGACTGGGAGGGATTAAGCATTGCCTCCGAGGAGCCGTTGCGTACAGCCCATGCAAGGAGTCTCTCTACGACACAGGGAGTCGCACTAGCCAGAGATGTACAGTATGTGTATGAGGACGGTAGCTTTGTTCCGCTAGCCCAGTATATCAATAGCAGCACAGGTGAGGCAGAGCATATTAGCCCGATGGCCTGGGGGGCTGAGTCGGCTCCACGAGAATCCTCAGCCACTCCCCCTAAACTCTATCACTATGTGTATGACCAGATAGGCACGCCACAACTATTGCTGAACCAATCCCAAGAGGTGGTGTGGGAGGCAGAGTCCAAGGCATGGGGAGAGACCTATGTGGAGCCGAGAGAGGTAAAAGAGGGGGTGGTGAATAACCATCGTTTCCAAGGGCAGTACTATGATGAGGAGAGTGAGCTACATTATAATACGTTTAGGTATTATGATCCCGAGCTAGGACGCTTTATCAGCCAAGACCCGATAGGGTTGATGGGCGGGATAAATGTGTACCAGTATGCGCCGAACCCTGTGGAGTGGGTCGATCCGTGGGGGTGGAAACGTTTAAGTATTTTTAACGGTAGAAGAGGTGTGCTGAAAGCGATTCACGACTTAGAAAGAAATGGATATGCAGTCATTGCTGAGGAAGTTACAATGAAAGTTAACAAATCAAGATCAAGAATCAGGGCTGATATTGTAGCTAGTGATAGAAATGGTGGAATACACGTTTTTGAAGTTAAGCATGGGAAAGGGCGTTTAACCAAAAATCAAAAGAAAGCGAAGGTATTTGATATGGATTCTCCGTCAAATACTTGTGAAAGAGGAGGCGGAAGTCTCAGACCTTCTCAAGGGAAAGATTCTGATTTTATTTTGGATACACGCAATAGACCAGGTTTAGGCAATAAAGGTCAGAAATTTAAAGATACCACTTTTCATATTTTGAAATATAGATAGGTTTTCCTTATGGACAAAGAAATTAAAAAACTCTTTGAGACGGAATTATCAAGTCTTTTAAAAAAGTTAAATATTCCTGCTCGTACCAGGTCACTTAAGAAATCGATTAAATTTGAATCACTTTCAACAGAGAATAAAGCTGAATTAGCCTTTAGTTATTTAGGGAGTCAGAAAGCGTATTATATTGAACTAACAGGTTATTCAGAAGAGTTTAGTCATTACATTCAGAAAATTGTTCCGCCTTATAAGTCAAATATGGTAGATGGATTTTCGGCTCATTTTTACATGACAACTCTACAAGAAAAAAGTCATAGTCATGCTCAACAACTATCAAAAATTTATTTACCCCATAGTGATCATGTACTTGATTTGTGCATAAACCAGATTTCCGATGCGCTAAATGGTTTCTACATTCCTTACTTAATGGCATTTGTGGATTTCAATCCTAGTTTGATTCATTACATAGTCCAAAGGCCAGATTTTTACAGTTATCCCATACCGATGATTGCTTATGTCTTGGAATTTAATGGATTGAAGTGGTCTGATCTAAATTTGCCAATTGGAAAGAAAATTATTCGTGATCGTGAGTTTGACGAGGCATTACTGCAGATTTAATGTTGATTGTTTTCCTGTCGGTGTTGTTATTGATGGCGAGTATTACCATGATCGGGGGGTTGATAGCTTTAAATACTTGCCAGACGCCATCGATAGCGTCTACTGATAGTAAGATCTAGTTGTGCATGATGCACATGCTATGCAATTTGTTACGTTGCGTGACTGCCGAGCTATTACGATAGAATTAAAGCCAATGTACTAAGCGGTTACTGAAGATTTAGCTATTTAAGTGCTCGAAGAGTTTAAAGCAAGTGCTTAATTATGCCCAAAGCGCAAGAAAAGGAAGAGATTCACAGTAAAAGTAATTATCGTGGCAGAAATGCTCTTCACACTTATCGCTAAAGCAAACACTCAGATCATTCTGTTGTTCCTAGTCAGAAAAGTAGACAAACTCTCTCTTTAGGTATTATGACCCAGAGCTAGGTCGCTTTATCAGCCAAGACCCGATCGGCTTGATGGGAGGGATTAACCTCTATCAATACGCCCCGAACCCGGTGGAGTGGGTGGATCCGTGGGGGTGGCTGCATAGGCCGTATATTAGAAAGTCTACACGCAAGGCTGTTGAAGATAAAGCAAGGGTTGTGAAAGGGCGCTTTTTGGATGCTAATACTGGTAAACCAATAGAAGGTGGGAAACGAAGACCTTGGAGCAGAGCCGAAGGAAAGTATCATCTTGGGCATAAACCTGGGCATGAACATTGGAGAATGGTAGCTGAGGCTGAAGCGAAAGGTTTAAGTCAAAGAGAATTTAATGATTTGATGAATAATCCTGATTTTTATCATATTGAGGATCCAATGGAAAATCAGTCTCATCGTCACGAAGATAAATCTAAAGGCAATCAGCTTGATATTATCTCAGACGCAGATAGTCCTGCTTGTATTAATTAAAATAGAAAAGTGAGATTTTTATGACAACTATTGACGAAAAAAAAATGATTCAACTGCTTATTAATTCAGATGATAAGCAGGCTTTAGATGCATTTATAAAGAAGAATGGTATTGATGCAGTAGATAGAGATGGTAGAACTTTTTTGTTATCAGCTGTTGCTAAAAATAATCTTAGCTTGGTGTCATATTTAATTGAGCAGAACTATGATCTGTCTGCCGCTGACAATCAAGGTATGACCGCTTTGCATATAGCGGCTATTCATGATTACTGTAATATGGCTGAGTTACTGCTTGATAAAGGTGCTGAGATTGATCCAGTTGATGCTTGGGGTAATACACCGCTATGGCGTGCAGCGATGAACTCTCCGGATGAAAATAGTTCAACAGCAAAACTTTTGCTTGCGAGAGGTGCTGACAAAAACAAGAAAAATAATTCAGGTGTTGCGCCAACTGACTTATTACATAATTAAAATATAGAGTCTTAGACTTTAATTTTTAATAAAAATTTAAGACTAAGAACGGGTTATTGTGGTACGTAAAAGGACTTAACTGTAATGACCCAGCATAACTTTCACACTTTAAGTTGCTAATTGTTGATAAATCATACTCGGTGTTTTCATTTTAAGCGCCTGATGAGGGCGCTCTTCGTTGTAGTACTTAAACCATAAGTGTAAGCACTCGGTGTTTGTCAAGCGAGTTATCCAATCTGATTTGCACGCTTCGCCCCGATGGTCGTGAGGTGGATTATTTGCGCTACGGTTCGGGGCATTTGCACGGCATGCTCTTGGATAAAGAGCGCTTAATTGATGTGGAGCGTGATAATAATCACCGTGAGATAGCTCGTCATTGGGCGCAAACGATGTTGCAAACGACGATCTACGACGAGGCCGGTCGTTTGGCGCAGCAACATATCCAGTCTGGTCAGTATGTTAAACAGAGCATTCTGCAGCGTGATTATCACTATGATGGAGCCAATCAATTAACCGGCATTAAGGACAGTCGTAAAGGGGAGTTAAGCTATCGGTATGATCCCCTTGGTCGTTTGCTTAAGGTCAATGGACCACTCGGTGAGGAGCGTTTTAGCTTTGACCCGGCGCATAATCTTTTAAGTAAAAGCGACGCTCAGCCAAGTCACTATACACCGGACAATACCTTGCCGAGTGGTGTCTCCAAGGTGGTTGGAAATCTACTCAAGCGCATTAGCGGCTATCACTTTGATTACGACGCCCGTGGTAATTTAACC
>NZ_KV798537.1:0-2235 GCF_001809725.1 Weeksella sp. HMSC059D05 | reverse complement strand
TGATTTCGGAAATTCCTTTGTTCAAATCTTTTGTTAAATTTCCGTTTTCATCGTAAGCATAATCATTCCCCGTGTTTGTTCCGTCTTTAAAACCGCTTGCATGCGAGACTTTGTCTTTTACTTTCAGCAATTTGTTGGAGTTGGCTTGATAGGTATATTCCAAATCATCAATGTAAACCGTGTTATTATTAAGATCTTGATTGCCAGAACGTAAGACGCTTTTGATGTTACCGTTGTGGTCATATTGCAAACTCTCGTTATAGGCATTTACCACTTGGTAATTTCCTTTGGTGTAAGCAGCATCCAATAATCGGTTGAGTCCATCGTAAGCATAATCATAGCTTCTCACCGTTGGATTGTTGGCTGATTTCCATCTGGTTTCGGAAATGTTTCCGTTTCAAAAAATCTAGCGGTGAGCCACCGCCGGCAATTATTTTTTCTTTGGGTTCTTCTGATTTATTTTTTTCTTCAGATGAAAAAATAAGTTCGGTTCGATTATTTAAAAGTTCAATAAATATGCTCTCATCGTGTCCCTGTAAGGTTTCGTTGATGTCTTTGTTTATCGGTTCTGCTGTGGTTAATTTCAGTTTCGGGTATTCGCTCCCAAGCATTGCTCCGTATTTCTTAACCGCCTCTTTTCCTGCTGTATCGTTGTCAAAAAAGAAAATGATTTCTTCTAACTGCGGTAAATCCTTTATTGCCTGTTGGTGTTCTTCGGTTAGTCCGTTCGTTCCGTAACAAGCCAATACACTGTAATTATCCGCTATTTCTTTTATCTGCAACAAACTTGCTCCGTCAATAATGCTTTCCGTTACTATCAGCTTTTTGGTGTTCTTATCGGGATAATTTGGATATAAGCCTTTGCGGTTCTTTAGATAAAAATGTCTGCTTTCCTTATCGTTTAACGTACTTCTAAAATACAATCCTGTTACTTCATTATCCTTATTTTTGAGAGCAAAGCAAATGCACCATTTCCCAAAAACTCCGTAAGCTTTCTCTCCAGTTCTGCCTAATATGTTTTTATCAATCAATAATCCGTACTCCAAACATTGGTTTATTAATTGTTCGTCCCGCCTTGCCCCGTGATGGAACTGCCCCGCATTGTAGCCGATTTCGATTTTCTTATGGTCTAAATTTCTTTGCTGTAAATAATCCTTTGCAGGTTTTGAGTTGCTGACCGCATTTTTAAAGTATTGGTACATATTCCCTAAAAACTGTTCTCGGCTTAATTCGGGTTGATAGCGTTCTTTGCTGTTCGGTTCTGTGTAACCGATGATTTCCTTTGCTTTGTTGATAGCTCCGGATTTTGTTGAGTTCTCTTTGTGCATTATAAAGTCTATCACGTCCATACTTTTTCCGTGTGTTTTACAGTTGGAGCTAAAGCAATATGCCGTCTGCGTTTTGTAATACACCTGCATACTCGGGGTTTTGTCCTCGTGGAACGGACAATTTATTCTGCTCTGCTTGTCGGTCTTTAAGCCGTAGTAGTGCAGTACGTTGGCTATCGTGAGCTTTTGTTTTATCTCGGTTATTTCCATACTAAAATTATTTATTGTCGTTTTTGACCAATGCAAATGCAAAATAAAATTTCCGATTATGACAATTTAAAAAGGTCAAATAAATTAACTTATTGCATATAATTGTCAAAAAGACTAATTTTGAAGCAAATATTCACGTGATGACGGTAGGAGAAAAAATAAAACAGATCCGTAAGGATAAAGGACTGCAACAAAAAGCCGTAGCCCTTGAGGTCGGTTTAGACCAAAGCAATTACAACAAAATTGAAAACGGCAAACGTGAGCCGTCTGTGGAAGTTCTGCAAAAGCTCTCGGGGATTTTCGGCATTACCGTTGACGAGCTACTGAACCCTGACGACAATAAAAAGCCAACCCCCGTAACTGTCGAAGATAAAACGGTTGCTGAGAAAATAAGACTGGTGGAACAGCTCGAAGAAGAAGATAAAAATGTAATCTACAAAATGCTCGATACTATGTTGACCAAAAAGAAGTTTCAGGATTTCTTTCAGCAAAACATCGCTAAATAATAAAGCCCGGAACTTACCGGGCTTTATTGTCTGATTTGATTTTTTGGTTATTATCAAATACCAGTGTGTTCAACTTTGGTTAAAATCCATTTTTCTTCTTCACAGGAGTATTGAAAAAATACGGTTGAACCCCCTCCATTTACGAAGTGATACATTTTATCTTGTAAATCCCCCAAAAACTCCGACAGTTT
>NZ_KV798536.1:0-1794 GCF_001809725.1 Weeksella sp. HMSC059D05 | reverse complement strand
TAAGTTTAACGGTAAAGAGTTACAAAATGAGTTGAATTTAAACTTATATGACTATGGTGCAAGAAACTATGATCCAGCTTTAGGTCGCTTCCACGTAATGGATCCTCTGAGTGACTTAGCACCTATGCATACTCCTTATAGGTTTGGATTTAATAATCCTGTATATTGGAGAGACCCTACTGGGCTGATTGAATTTGGATGGGATGATGACGGGAATGTTACAAGCATAAAAACCAGTAATCAAGATGAAATAAACGCCATTATGGGCTTTTTCAAAGATAATGAAGGGGCAAGTTTAAATGACTTGGAAGCTTTTGTCTTTGGAAGTATGGATGCTGATGAAGGTATTTTTGCCTTAGAATTAGAAGGGGCAACTATTACAGGAAAATCTAAAGAAAGTAATACTTTGGATTATGCAGGAGCAGCAAATGATGCGGTTGGATTAGGGGGAGATATTTTAAATAAGCACACAAAATATAAAGGAGGTTCATTTGCTGTGTGGAATGGCCCTACGGGAAGATCATTTGATGGGATAAAGACTAATGAATTAAAGTTCCGATACTCACCTACAAATAAAGGATTTAATCAATATACAGGTAAAGGAATAAAAGTAGCTAAAGTTGTAAAAAAAGGAAGTATAGTAGCTACAGCTGTTCTTGGAACCATAGAAGTAGGTCAAGGTGTTGCTCAAGATTACGAGAATTATCAGAATACTGGAAGTACTGATGGGAAGAATACTGCGGTAGCAACAACGAAAGTAGTTGTCGGTATAGGGGTTGGTTGGGCAGCAGGGGCTGCAACGGGTGCTCTAATTGGCTCATCTGTCCCTATCGTAGGTACTGTAGTTGGTGCAATAGTTGGAGGAGTTGTTGGGTATTATGCAGGTGAAGCTGCAGGAGAAATGGTAGAGCAAGCTTATGAATAAAGAAATGAAGACTATAATCATTCAAGGAAAAAAAAATTATCTAAAAAAAATTGCCGTAATAGCAATAATGATAGCACTGATTTACATACTTGTAACCTGGCTTAAAAACCCCACAAATATTCAATATTTTTTACTTCCAACAGAATGGTCTGTAATTATATTTTCGCTGACAGGTATTATTATTTCTATTTTAGTTATATATCTTTTTTCAAGAAATTTTTTCATTAAAAATCCTCTATTAAAGATAGATGTTGAAGGCATTTATTTTAGTTTTTTTGTGTTTAGAAAAAAGACAATTGAGTGGAAAGAAATTGATAAAATAGAATCAATTAAATATAATCATAATAATTACATTGCTATTTTTTTAAAAGAATCACAAAATGATGAAAAAGGGATTAATGCGCTTTTTTATAATATGAATAAAATGACCATAGGGACCCCCTATGTGATTTATTCAGGAGATCTTGACTGTACATTTTCAGAATTAGAACGATTAATTTTAGAAAGTTACAATCAGAGTAAACAAAATTAAAATAGTATTCATAAACCCAAAACCCCGAGCAATGCTCGGGGTTTTGTTATTTATAGGCCTGTCTTGTTTTAGCATCGCGAAGCAGAGCATTAATGGTAGTCAGGATATGGTTTTTATCCGTATCGGAAAGTAGTTGTAGGTCAGTCATAATCTCAGTGGTGGATTTATCGAGTTCCACGTCGGATAATCCGGTCAGAAAATCCAAAGACACTTCGAGAGCTTGCGCAATCTTTACCGCCATCTCAACGGAAGGTTTTACTTCTTCCCTTTCATCACGCCCGATGATGGGAGCGTGCGTGTAAGCTACGCTTGGGATGACACCGAAAACAAATTAAAA
>NZ_KV798535.1:121121-272207 GCF_001809725.1 Weeksella sp. HMSC059D05 | reverse complement strand
TGAACTGTTGGAAAAACGGGGAACTTACAAGCCCTGCGACCATACCTCCAATCACCACACCCTCGAAGAAATTACCACCAGAGAGAGCAGAACCTACACCACCACTTAATGCTCCAAAGGTAACCATTCCTGCAGTACTTTCAGCAAATTGACTAAGATTTACAGATTTCATAACATCACCAAAAGCAGCTGTGCCTAAGCTACCTAATGCACTTGATATGCTAATTTCTATTGACATACCAATAGTAAATAATATTTGCAATAGTTAATATAAAACAAATAACTATTACATATCTTAATGATTTTAATTTTTTGAAATATTGAATAGAATAATCTAAGTTAACATACTTATAATCAGTTGTTTTAAAATCTCTGAGTAAAACTTCTTCAATATTATAGTTAGGATACTCATTATTTGATCGTATTGGTACAATACTTATATATTTAGTAATATTTGATTCATTGACTACTTCTGCAATTAGTTGGTTTGCTTTGAAGTAGTAAGATTTAAATTTTGACACGATAAAATCATTATTCGGTTTTGTTGAAATATCAGATCCTTTTGCAATTAAATAAACCCCAGACATATCATTTTCTTCTATTATTGGACCAGTATTACCTAAGTCGGAATCTCCAAACTTAATTTTAAGTGTTGGTGGGATTTTAGTAGCTAAAAAGCCTTTACCAATTCCATAATAATACGTTTGAGTATCTGTTAATAGAAATGCTATACCTATTATTAAAGTGATGAAAAGTCTTGTTCTCATTTATTTTGTTTTTATATTATCACCTTTAGGATATCCTGGATTTTTATATGAAATTTTGAATTCCCAAGGAACATAATTGTAAATCGTCAGCAAAAAGTGGACATTATATTTATCTTTTATATATTGAAATTTTTTTTCAATATATAATTCACCATTCACCATTTAAGAAAACAGACTCTTTAAAAATATCAATTTTTCTAATTAAAGGAAATACCAAGTTTTATTAAATCACTTTTCAAGAATTGTATAAATTTTTTTATATGCATATCCTCTCCTAAAAAATCCTCAACGATACATTCACTCACCTTTTTTGAATTTCTAAATATATAGTATTCTAACTGATCAAATGATAAATAAAACTCAAAATTTAAATCATTATATTTAAATTTTATTTCTAATTGATTATTAGGAAGGTCTTCATAAACGCCTCTAACACCTATTCCTTCTGTACAGTCAAAAGTTAAATTATTTACTTCAATTTCTATAAATAGTTCTGTAATTTTTTTCAATGATAATTCTTGTATGTTTGCTATTTTACATTTTACATTATCAAGTATGTAGATTGAATCTATTTTCCCCATTTTCCTAAATCAATATTGAACCAATGTTTTTTACTATTTCCCCACGTTACTCTAAATACCTTTCTAGTACCTGGATTAGCATTAATGTTATTTGCTTTTGAAATACCAACTCTTAAGTAACGACCTTTATTTAGATTTGGAGCATGAGTTTTAATCAAGTTTCCAGTAGCATTTGCAAGAGGTACTTTCATATTATTTACCCCAAGTTTTAATAAAGAATAACCACCTTTAACTAATGATTTTCCGCCTATAATATCTACTTCTATTAGATTTGGACTTACAGGTTCCCACTTATACCCATAAGTTCTATCACCATAAGAAGGACGAACTTCAGATGGTTGAAAAATAACCTCTCTACTTTCTACAATCTGTTCATTTTCGTACAAATAATCTATAGTATCTCCTCCTTCTGTATTTATCTGTCTATAATTTCCATTTTCATCTCTTTCATATCCATTGTCAGGAGATTCTTTATGCATCGCATCATTGAGTCCTGCGACGACACCGCCAATAAGCGCGCCCTCAAAGAAATTACCACCCGATAAGGCAGAACCTACACCACCGCTAATGGAATCCAATTATTAATAATTCTCATTCTCTAATATTTGATTACACTTTCTTTCTTTTCTTAAAAGTTTCCAAAGATTATTTTGCTCTTTTCTAAAGAAATAAAAATATGTTTCGCCACATTCTAAACCACAAATCTTTGTGATTATTAAAAGATTAATATTGTTTTTTTATGTTGAACTCATATAATATTAGATTAAAAGTTAATATTACGTATTAAGAATATCAAAACTATAAAAGCAAAACTATAAATCATACCACGATAAAATATTTTTTTAGAGGTACATATGAATAAAATAAATGATAACGAGCAAAAGAAAGATAACAAGAATACTGTAACATTTAGTCCATAAAATAATCTATAACTTTGAGTAAAAAAATTACTTTGTGATTGTACAGCCAAATATGATTCTCTTATATATTGAAAATTAAAAACATCTTCATAAAAAAGAAAGAGAAAAATAATCGATAAACAAAAAATAATTGCACTCAATATAAGTTTCATTGTTTAATATTTTACTGTTAATGGTATAATTTCTTGAAATTTAAAACTTCTTAAGGCTTTGAAAAATACGCTACTTTTAGGTCCTAAATCAATACACCCTGCTGAACCATAAACATCGCCTCCATGAATAGTAAAACCAGATCTCCCATATATAATTGTATTAGAATCAGGTGTAATCCATACTCTTTCCTTCCCCCAAGATCTAGTTCCTCCAGGAAATGATTCTCCTCCTAAAAAACCTTTTATATAACTTTTTAACCCCTAGTTTTCAAAAAGTTGAATTTTATTTGGGTCTATTGAGTCTCTTTTGTTTAATACAGGAGTTAATTTAATTGGTATAAAATTAGATTTTATTTCACCTCTGAAAATTTTGAATCCTTTTCTTTTGAATTCGTTTAGTTCCTTTTGAATAGAAGTATTATCAAAACTTATATTATTGAAGATTATCCCAACATTTGTAGAGTTTACGTCATAGAGCTTTATATAGTTATTTATATTTTCAAATTCACCTTCTCTTTGCACAAACATGCAATCAACATGGTAAATGGGTAAACTGATTCTGGTTGCCAGTTGTATTTTGCTGAATGGATTGAGAACTAAAAATTTAGCTTTGTCGTCTGTTAAACTCCAACAATCTTTCCTTTTTCTTATTTCTGGGATAGGAATCACCTCTATATTCTCCTCTTTTTCTGTATAGAATATTAGACCTAAAGACAAATTACGATATACTTTTATATGTTCTGAACCGTTAAGATATTGATCATAGTTTGTAACATTGAAATAAGAATCATCTATATATAAAACGATTGTTTCATTGGAATGATTAATAATTTCGTACTGTACAATTTGATCATAAGATTCAAAAAAATTGGGATTATAATTCAAATATTCATTCAGAATATTAATTGATAATTGATTCTTGTTCAACTTTTTGTTATAAGTTGAACAAGAAATTAAGGCATTAAAAATGCCTAAAGTTAAAAAATATTTAATAGCCCCATTCATTGTACCAATTTAATGCTTTATTATTTTGTTCTATTCTTTTTAATCTTGAAACAATTTGTCCGTAATTTACAGAAATATCCTTATGATAAATCAAACCACTTCCAATAGTTAAAGCAAGTTCTCTAATTGTGGAAAAGGCAGGGTCAGATAATATAATTGTACCAGGGAATACATAACCATTACCGATACCCATACCTAGATTAAAAGATAGTTTATCACCACTCCCTCTAAGAATTAATAAGTCTCCTCTTTTTGTGTTATTATCAAAAGATCCGAATTTTACATTCCATTTTTTTTTTACAGATTTAAGTAATTCATTCAAAACCTCTACTTTAGAGGTTAATGTTTTTACAAATTGATCTGATTTTTCGGCTTCTAAATTTGGATTCAACTCAGCATCAATAATGTCTCTATCTATTTTTGCTTCTAAATTTTTAAGTTGTTTTTTATAAATCTCTTTATGCAACGCATGATTTAGCCCCGCGACGACACCGCCAATAAGCGCGCCCTCAAAGAAATTACCACCCGATAAGGCAGAACCTACACCACCGCTAATGGCACCAAAGCTCACCATACCAACGGTACTCTGTGCAAATTGAGATAAGTTGGCTGCATTCATGGTACTGGTCCAAGCAGCTGCACCCAAACTACCTAAAGCACCAGCAATAAAAGCTTGAGAAAAATTACCACCTTGCGCCAAAGACATGACACCTTGTGCTACGGCATGCGTACCGGCTTTTACCAAGCCTAAAACACCTGCATTATTAAGAGCATCTCCAATTGCAGTAAACGCACCAGTTCCTGCACTGGAGAATACACTGCCTATACCAAACGTTACCGCCCCGGATATTGCACCCCACATAGTGGACTTTAGAGCAGCCTTTAACTGCCATTTACCTCCGTTTATTGCGACACTTATAGAATAAGTCGATAGTCCAATAGTAGCTCCAATAATTATAGCCTTCCAAACTGTAGCTCCAATACCTAAAAAAACAAAAAACTCACCATTAGGGTCATTGAATAACAAAGGGTTGTTGAATACATAGCCGTATTTGTTATAATTTTGTGTATTGGTTGGGTCTTGTATGTTTTCGTCAGCATTTAAGAAACGTCTTAATATAGAATCATATAGTCTACCGTTCATGTGGATAATACCTAACTCTAAGAAATGTTCGTGGCTTGTATATCCACGGTCAATCAACATGTCTTTGGCTAACTGTAATATAGTATTTGGGTCTGTAACAATGGGGTTACTTCCTATTTTAAGATGCGTAAAATTACCCCAAGCATCATAATGTCTTTGTTCTACTTTAGTTCCAACAGCATTTGTTATTGCTAAGATACTTCCTAAATAATCTTTATGTAAAAAATGATAAGAAGCTGTAGTTTGAGCAAAATCTTTTACTAACATGATGTTAGCCTCGTAAGGTGATCCACCTATGTATAAAACGTGTTTTTCTTGCCCTGTTTGGTGATCTATCACTACCTCAAAACTTCCTGTTTCATCGTATAGTTTTGTGAATTGCCCATCAGTGGTTTGCGAAAAGTTACCTCCGTAGGTTACTTTTTGTCGCATATTGGTTAATCCATACGAAAATACAGCATCACCTTTTACGCCTTCTATATAGATAGGGTCATTATTCTCATTGTAGCTGATTTGCTGTATAAGGTCTTGACGATAATAATTATTCCCTTCGTTGTTCAGTTCTACTTCTGATGGTTGATAGATTTTACCAGATGCAGGGAACGATATTTTACCTAATTGGTTATTTTCTATTATTCTCCCTTTTTCATCATAAACATTGAAGTGCATTAATCCATTTGTAGGATTTGTCCAGTTCGTCAAACGATTATTTTGGTCGTAAGTAAAAACTTCGTTAATGTTAAAATCACCATTCCGTTGTCTAGTGTTTAATTCATTTTTGAGAGCATTAAATGAATATGACATGTCTAGTACAGTATTACCACCAGTATTTAGTCCATTTGATAAATGTTTAGTAGATGTTAAAAAGTTATTAGCATCAAAAGTATTGGTAATTGATGTTCTGCCTAATTTAGATTTTAGAACCTGTCCACCAGCTAAAGTTTCGTCTAGTTGCCATAGAATGTCACCTGTATTTTTATCTTTAACCTGGTATAAGGCTCCACTCCATGGATGGTAAACATTTTCTATGTTAGCTTCTGTCGTAACACCATTTGACACTAATGATTTTTGAAAAGAAGTTATACGACCATGCTGGTCAAATACAATTCCTTTTTGGGAAAACACTCTTCCATTACTTGTCTCTACACTTGTAGCAAGTCTACCGTTTGCATCATAGGTAAGATTAGTAGTATACGTTTCATTTGTACCTTTTGCGTTTTTTACTGTACCAGTTTTTCGAGTTAAAACTCCTTTTGTATTATACGTGAAGTTTATGTTTTTATTGGTACTAGCATCATTTGCTATTTCTTTTTGATTGATTAATTGTCCTTTTGCGTTGTAGGTAAATGTTTTATGACCTTTAGGACTTTCAATTTTTATGATATCACCAAAACCGTTGTAAAAATATTTATACAAGCCATTTGATGGATCATGAAATTCTGATTTTCGTCCCCAGTGATCATATTTAGTAGTTACAATATTATTACCATACGTAGCAGATATTTGTTGTCCTACCGCATTGTATTTATACGTTATTGTTCCTCCTGGGTCGGTAGTTTTTATTACATTTCCTAAAGCATCAGTTTCTTGGGTTGTGGTTCTATTGTATCCATTTTCTTCTTTTGTGGTTGTCACTAAACCATTAATAGAGGTTGATACTATTTTTCCAGTAAAAGATGTGGCTGTTATTTTTGCGGGGTAAACACTGTCATCATAGACAATGGTGTTGTATTTAATAGTTTCGCCATTATAATAAGGTTCACTTTCTCTTATTTTCCGACCAATTGCATCGTAATGAACTTCCTTATTAACAATTGAATTCGTGTTAAACCCTTTGGTTTCTACTTTATATTGTTGTTGGTATTTGTTAGTAAAAGTTTTTTTGTAATTACCGATAGGATCATTTTCTGTGACAATAATATTTCCATTAGAATCTTTTTCATAACTATAACTTGTGGTTCCAGTTAAATTATGATGTGATGTAATTAATTTCCCCCAATTGTCATAGGTATTGGTTGTTTTGTTACCATACGTATCGGTTTCTGTTAACAATTGTCCCCAATCATTAAAAGTAAAATTAGTTGAGATGTTTAGATTGTCTGTTGCTCGTATAACAAATCTTCCACGTGCATCATAACTTGATTTTGTGGTTTTAGTTAGACCATCTTCATTATTTGAGATTGTTTTTTGAATTACATTTCCAAAACCATCGTATACAAAGTTTTCTATTATATAATATTCTGCATTTCGATCTTCTTTTTCGATTTTAGTCAACAGATTATTTGTGTAATAAAAAAATTCTTCATTTCTTATAATATTACCATAAGCGCTAACACTTGTTACTTGACCACTTGGTCTTCCTATATAATAATCTCGTCCAACACCATTTGGATTGTTTGAATAATAGAAATTATTGGTGGTCACACCATATCCATTGTTTACGTTTGTAACCGATTTAGTAGGTAAATAATATTGGTTGTATTCGAATGTTTCTACTGTATTTACCTTTGTCAAATTGTCTAATGTTGTTACTTTTTTAGGAACAATTGCGCTTATTAGATTAGGTGTGGGCAAAGTTGGCTTTTCTGTAAGCTTATTTCCTCCATCATAGTATTCTTTTAAATATTCAGTAGTATTTAATGATAATAAATCACGGTTTGATGTAGAAAAGTCAGAAGTAAAAATTTTATTAACATCATTATTTGTTTTTATAGTCCAAATTTTAACATCATTACCATCTAGATTAGGATCTCTTTCTATTACAGACCAGACTTTTGTATTTTCGAACCCATTGGTGTACCAAGAAGAACGAGCCATTTGTCTAAAACCTAGCGAACCTTTTCCTTGTAAATGAACCATCATGCCTCTGTACAAGAAATCTTGTTTTTTATTATCTTGTTGTAGTTGAGCTATAACATAGTTTTTTGGCATGCGTTGAGGATCAAAATAAGGATAAGTCAAGGATTCACTTTTGTAGAAAGTGTTATCGCTACTGGCATCTAGAGGTTTATAGACAGCTTTTGTTATGATACCTCCTTGTGTGATGCTATTCATACGACGAATGGGGGCTAAATCATTATAACCACCTACTTTGATGTAAATAAAAGATTCACAATCATATTTTCCGCAATCATCAGGCTTACCTAGAACTACCAACTCCCCTTCGATATGTGAGATGCTAAAAGGCACAACCATATTATCAAAATTATGCGACTTTTGTGAAATAAGGTTGAATGTTAGTGAATGGTTTGAGGATTCAATCGTTGAATATACAGAAGTTAATACTTGGGTATGTTCTTGATCGTAGTGATTTCGCCATTCATGATTTTTAACTATAATTTTATTAACTACTAATTCACTTCGACCATCATTGTTTAGGTCTAATGTTTTATACTCATAGTGCGTTCCTGTATGGAAAACACATGTACTTTCAGGAAAACGATTATGTTTCCCAACATCAGTCGCAACATATTCTTTAGAAAAATAAGTTAAATTTGACTTGAGTTCAGCGGGTTCAAATCCTTTTCCATTAGATAAAAACAAAAACCAATCAGATTTTTTATCTTCTTTAGGAACCAGTAAATCAGTTTTTCCATCTCCATTAAAATCTCCAGCGACAGCATTGGAAACGATTCCATCAAGATGCCCAATTACAGGATTGAATGAACTAGAAGTCATATATCTAGTGGAATTATTATTTGATTTTTTGAAGAATGCTAGATTAGCTTTTTTAGTATTGTTGTTTATTTTTAAATAATCTGTAATTCCATCTCCGTCGAAATCACCTTCTATATATTCATTTAATAAATTATTGTATGCTTGACCAATATTGAGATTGACATCTTCATTTATATTTAAAACATATGTAGATTTATAATCTGTGCATAAAGGTCCTTGTATATTTACACCTCCTATACCTATACCTCCAGGACCTTCAATTGTATTACCGTATTGAGTTTCACAAGTTATGGTTTTTACTTGCAACATTAATTCCGATAAACTGTTTCCGTCAACATCAATTGAGCCTAAAGAGTCTAAATAGGAATTGTATGTAGTGTATAAATTGACCATTCCTGGCTCAATAGGAACAGTAGGGTCTCCAAATTCCCCACTCATATCATAATGGGATGCAGATAAAACCTTTTTGAATTCTAATTTTAATTGATTTGTAACATTATCTAAAGTGTACACATAGATATCTAAATCTCTTTTATTGTAACCGTTCGCTGGAACTTGATCTAACAAAACAATAGACGTTTTAGGAATTACATTGTTATCTAGAGATTTTATTGATCCTGTAGTAGCTAATTTTAGATTAACGGTGTTTAAATTACTTAAATTTCCAATTAAAACTTTCTGAGGATTGCTTGTTTTAAAAACACTTTTATATAAGTAAATGTTTTTATTATCATTTATAATTAAATCTAATTCCCCATCTCCATCAAAATCTCCGTATAATTCACCCTTTTTATTGTCATGGTTAGCATCTTTAATATTGGTTGTTTTCCATGTTTTGGATTCTAAATCTTGATATGAAAATTCGATCGGATTAGCTATTTCATTTTGAGCATTGAACTCTTTAATCGTCTTTATATATTGATAATTTGTATATGGATACTCTCCATATTCTATAGCATATTTTTTAAATTGCTTATTTACAGCGTTTACTGTTACAGAACTCAGTATTTTATTTTGTATTAATTTAATGCCTTGTCCATTTCCATTCAAAATTGTAGTTTCTGGAAGTTTACGAGTGTCATAAACAAACACAATAGAGTTAAAATGTGCTTTACCCAATGATTCATTTCCTCCCCAACTAATTTTACTTATTAAAGAAACATTATTACTTTGCGTGTAAGTATAGGTAATGTAATTGCTTTGTGCATCAATCCACTTTACGATATTATATTCTACAGGAGTTCTAGCAGTACTTTCTCCTGATGCAGTGGCACCATACCAAGCTTGTGAACCGTCTTCGAAAGTAACTTCAAAGTATTCTGGTCCTTGCCAATTTTTTCCAGTTATTGTACCGTGTGACTTGATTAAAGCATTTGAAAAATTCTCGGTGGTATATAGAGCTCCGTCTTTACCATATTCTCCAGATTTTAGAATCAATCTTTGTCCATTAAATTGGTAAAAATCAGAATAGGACAAATCAAATGATTTTGATTCTCCGTCTTTTTCTAAATTTTTTCCAGTTCTTGATATATTGGTCAATCCAGATAAATTCCAACCATAACCAGCGATTCCATTAGCAGAATTACTGGTGTATACCAAATTAATTTGTGGAGCAACTTTTTTAATACCTGGAGGTAGAGCGATAGGAAGTGTGAAATTTAATTGTCCACCTCCATCTACTTCAATATTTCCAGTCGTATCATGAAAAGTTTGTTGGGCAGAAACATTGCTTAAATACAAAACAAAAGCAAGTAAGAAAATAAAATATTTTCTCATAATAATAAGGTCTATGGTTTAGATAGATTATTTTTTTATAATTTTTCGGCTGATAACCTCATTTTCAGAGGTGACAAATCGTAACATATAGATTCCAGTTGAAAGGTTAGAAATATTCAATTCTACATTAGAATCCCCTCTATTGTTTTTTGAAATATTAGACATCAGACTTCCTGTTAAATCATAAATTTGAACGTCTGTAATCTTAACATTTGTGTTATTCCATTTTATTGTAAGAGGACCAGTTGTTGGATTAGGAAAGACATCAAATGTTATAATGTTTAGTTCGTCAGGTTCATTAAGAAAGGCTATTTCATCATAAACTATATCTTCTTCTCCTGCATCATTTGGTCTATGAGAAACAATAACAATAGTTAAAAATCTCTTTATTTGATTTCCGGCCTCATCATATTCAAAATTCAATTTATTGGAAGTCAATTCAACATCATAATCAGGAACACCATCTGTATTGGAGTCTGTAAAAGCAAAATACGTAGATGTACCTGATGCCGTTATCTGTGCTCCGTTTTCGAAATTTACAGATTGACGATCGTGTACATTTTGATTAGGAGTTTGGGTGCTATTAATTACTCTCTGAGCATACATAGAAAAGGTCAGCAAAAGAGCTGTAAAAGAAAATAAAAACTTCATAGAATTTACTTTTTAAGCATTTCTAATTCTTTTTGTAGTAATTCTATCTTTTCATTTTGCTGAATCAAATGAAGTGTTAACTCTTCAATTTTTTCTAAGAGTTTAGCATTCAACTCGCCCTGTTCTATACCTCCATCGGCAACAACATCTTTAGCTGAAGGAATGTTAGGTAAATGTTTATTTGTATTTATAAAAGTTTTAACCTCATTTAATGGCATTAGATTATAATCGTCATTAAAAACGTGATCTGCCCACTGATTAGCAGAAGCTACTTCAACTTTTAAGCGTTCTGTTTTTATTCCATCTTTAACAAAAAGGCGATACCCTGAAAGATCATATTTATCGGTTCCCATAGTGATCTTACCCGTACTATAAACACTCATGGTTTTAGAGTCATATAGTCCAGCAAAAACATATCGCTGAACGCCCGATTGGCCAGGTAAACCATTTGGATTCCCTGCAGAGCCAAAGGAAAAAATAAAATCCTTTCCTCCTTGAACTTTAAGAACCCCATCTCCAATTCTAGCAATTGGGTCATGAGCTTGAGCTTGCCCTACTAATCCAAATTCAATTCTACCAGAGGGATGTTTCATGGTGATTAATACTGTTTTAGGAGTAGTGTATCCAGCATGAATTACAGAATTGTTAAAACCCCATGAATCATCGATTGAAGCGTCTCCAAACGACACCCGGCCATTATGTTTTAAATCCTTATTGTAATTAGTTGTAGAAGTTGTAGTACTTATATATTGTGCATAAGACGTTACACAGATTAAAGTAAGAATTAAAGAGTAAAGGTTTTTCATAATTATATTTAGGTTTTATTTATTCGTAAATATAAAAAATGATTTAATTATCTCAATTATTTAATCATTATATTTTTTTAAACTATTTTTACATGCTTATATTTTGAAATGAAATACTTCCACACTTTCGATGCACTTAGATTTTTAGCATTTTTCATTGTTTTTTTACAACATTTACCTCTTAAAGAAAATTCTATACTGAGTTTTTTCTCCAAAAGTGGTGGGATTGGAGTGCAAATATTTTTTATTTTAAGTGGTTTTTTGATTACGTATATTCTGATCGAAACCAAGAAAAAAAACCAAAAAATTAACATCAAAAACTTTCTGATTCGACGAGGACTACGTATTTGGCCTTTGTATTTCGCTATGGTTTTCTTTGCGTTTTTTACTCCCTTTATCTTACAATTTTTATCGTTAGAGTTTAGCGGTGAAGGTTACGAACCGAATTGGATTTTCCCTTTTCTGTTCTTAGAGAATTACGAAATGATGTGGAAAAACGACTTTCCAAATGCATCGCCGCTTCGCGTTATGTGGTCACTCTGTATCGAAGAGCATTTTTACATCATTTGGGCAGTTGTCTTTTATTTTATCTCTTTCAAAAAATTACCATTATTTTTAGGTTTAAGCTTGATTTTCTCACTTGTTTGTAGAATTATCTACCATCAAATTGAGTTGACTAGTTTAGACCTCAATACTAACCTTATTTATTTTTCATCAGGCGGTATTTTAGCTTATTTTACGAGCTTTCACTTTTATCGTGTAAATAGTTTACAAAACATTCCAGTTTTTATCAAATGGCTTTTTGCAGTTATAATAGTATTTTTGTTTTTCTATGTTCCGCACATCCATATTGATCGTGTTATTTTAGAACCTCTCATCATCTGTTTTGTTACCATTTTACTGCTTTCATTTACACTCCCAGAAAAGAATTCATTAAAAATTTCGAATCAAAATATTTTTTCAAGATTGGGTAAATATACCTATGCAATGTATCTTTTCCATACAATTTGGATTAATTTTTTTGCGAAATTTTCACAAAACTTTTGGTTGATTTTCAGCCTATCTTTGACAGCAACAATCTTGAGTAGTATCTTATCATATTACCTGTTCGAAAATCAATTTTTAAAATTGAAAAAATTATTTATTTAACGGTGGTATAATGAGATTTTAAAAGTGGTCGAATTCGACCACTTTTTTCTTTTATTTATGTTCTCAAAAACTTGTATCAGTAAACAAAATTTAATAAATTCAACATCATTAAGTTTAATCTAACAGAACATAAAATTTGGATATGCCCACTGATTGACAGATGCAACTTCAACGTATAGGTGTATTGTTTTTATTCCATCTTTCACAAAAAGGCGATAACCAGAAAGATCATATTTATCGGTTCCTAAAGTCACTTTTCCTGTGTTAGTCACACTCATCGTTTTGGCATCATTCAAACTTGCAAAAACATATCGCTGAACACCCGATTGATTAGGTACCATATTGATTTCAATTATTCTCCCTTACCTAATAAAAAAATCGTGAACGCTAACCGTTCACGATTTTTTTTATAGATGAATACTTTATTATTTCATTAATAATGCCACATATCGGCTTCTGATTGTAGAATACTCTCTCTGATTCGATCATTTTCTTCTAGCTGACCTTTGGCATCTTTTGGTATATAATCCTCGATCGGACGGTTACCATAAGCGGTTTGAGCTTTGTAGATTACCGATGAAAATCGGCGTGCATTCAACATATCATCGTACGAAATACTTGATGAAGAGTTGTTTGGGTTAAACACTTTATAGTTGGCTAAAACATCACGTGCTCCAGGATAATAAATCCAGAAAAGATCCACAAACTCACCATCGTTGAATTCGGTTCCTAAAGTTTGTGCATCCGGTCCCATAATCGACAGGCCTAATAAACGATAGCGCATTTCGCCCAAACGTTTATCGATGTACCACATACCTTTTACTTTGATCATTTTGATGTCTTGTGTATCGATATTGAATCGGAAGATCCCTCCTTCGTCTGGTGTTTCACCTGCTTCTACTTGTTGACGGTAGAAATCGGTTGTATCCACTTTCTCCGCACGCGCCATAATTTGATCATACGTCATTTTTTGTTTGAAGAATTCATCATCATACACTTCGGTAATTTTACCACTTCTGATTCCTTCTACCAACGCATCATACAAAGAAGCCGATTCTTGTACCAAACCGTCAGTTTGTCTATAATAGGGTTGATTGAGACGTTCGTTAAGATCAATAACTTCCCAAACCACTTTCGACCATATTACATCTTTTTCTTCTGTATACCCATATTCTAATGGTTTTACTGCTAAACTAATAGAGTCACCTGCAGCATCAACTTTCACCAAATCGGCACGTTGCTTTCTCAATTCTTCTGGGCTTTTCGCATTCAATATACTTTGTGCATATGTTGCGACAGAGAGAAAACTCATGATGCCAAACAAAAGATTCTTCATATCTATATCTATTTTATCTTACCTCGATCGTCACTGAAGATGCTTCTCCAGACTGACCTGAGTTTGTTTTATACTTAATATCGAATACGCCTACCACGTCTCCTTTTTGTGCTTTACTTAGTGCAGCTGCTGCTCCACTCATCTTGTTTCCTGAAACTCTAACAGTTGGTTGCCCCGGAACTTTTACGTTGAACGAAGTTACCTCACCCGTGATCGGGAACAAGAAATCTGGCCAATCTATACGTACAGTTTGCCCAGCAAGACCATTGGCTGGAATGGCTTGTGAAGTTTGTCCTAAAATATGACCACGTGCTGGCGGAACAGGTTTGATTCTGAATGTTTCTCTTACCGAAATTGTTCTACCCGAACTTGCTTTGGCCGATGCTGTGAACACTACTTCGCTTCCACCTGCAGGGGTATAGTTCCATTTGTTGGCTCCTGCACCCGATAAGCTACCCGAAGAGGCTGTAAGGCTTACTGCACTGTTGGCTCCATTGATGGTTGCAGAAATTGGGTTGCTTACTCCACGGTAAACTACACGTAAATTATCGGCAACAATAGAACCTCCTGTTGGATCCTTCTCTATAACTTCTTTGAATTTCACATCAGAAGTTTGCGCAACTACTTGGTAGGTAGATGGAACAATTTGTACGGTTTTGTTTTCTCCATCTGCATCCCTATACGTTAAAGAACCCGTTAGTTTATGAATTCCGATAGAACCGGTATTCAATTTCAGAGTTGCTTTTCCGTTCACGATTTGTGCGTTTCCTGCACTAGTTGCGACACTACCTGTAAGGCTATTGTCATAGGCTCCTAATACAACGTTCAGAGCAACGTCTGATCCTTGTTCTACTATTCCAGGAGATAAGAAAAGTCCTTCGAATGCGTTGAGTTCGATTTTCTCTTTCAATTTACCTGATAATAGATCGCGAACGATGTTTCCCTCTAGTGTACGAGCATCTACTTGTAATTTAGTAAAGTTTGTCAATGCAGCAACCATCGGCTGGTCATAGAATTTTTCATTCAACCAATTCTGTTTTTTACTTTTCGATTCGGTATTGAAAAATGAAAGTATACTGTTTCTTGATGATTGATCATTCCCTACATATCCTAAAAGAAATTTCTGAAATTCGTTGATTCTTTTTACCAACTCTTGACCTTTTTGGTTTCCATTATCTGCTTTTCCTCCTTTGAAAAGTAGAGATACGATAGGTTCTGTATTCTGTAATGAGTTGTAATCGGTATCTTCTGCACCTGCTATGTAATCGGTACCGATTAATTCTTTTTTCAGACTATCGATAAAGTTTACAAATTCATTAGTTTTTGCTTTTACCAAACCGGCTTTTTCATCGGTAACTTGGTAGGCTGGGTCTTCTTCTGCTTTTTTCTTAATTTGTTGATAGAAGGTTGCGTTGTTATCAGCGGTTAATTTTGCCGATTCTTCAAGGGTAATATTGATACTCTCAAAAGACCGCAACACCTCACGATCCACATTCATCGCCATCATTGCAATGAATACAAGATACATTAGGTTGATCATCTTCTGACGACCAGTTAGTCTTTTTCCTGCCATTTTATTTTATCGTAGTGTTAATAATAAGTTGTTTATGATTGGGTAGGATATTATTGATTTACGCGCATTGCGTTTAACATACCTCCGTAAACTTTGTTCAATGCATTGATGTTTTCTGATAACGATTGCATTTCTTTCAGGAATTGCTCTGAGCTACCAGAAGATTTTTGCATCTCTTCGATAAACTGCTTATTAAGTTCTACTTGTTTTCTGCTATTCTCGATTTGTTGCGCATATAAGGTATTCAAAGAACTAATGTTTTCTGACGCCTTCAACATTTCTGCTCCATATTTTTCGGTAGAAGCAACGGCAGAAGTTGTAGTATTTAGCTCACTTACAGCCGATCCAAATTTATCCAATGATGTACGTAAGCGTTCGAAAACTTCTTTATCTAATTTTGCTTCAGCCAAAACTTTATCCAGCTCTGCTGTCAAATTATTTCCTGCTCCTACAACTGCTTGTGCAGAGCGATTTACTCTGGCTTTTCCATCTGCCAGTTCTGGGTAAACAACTTCCCAATCATACTCTCCAGAAGGTTTATCAAAAAATGCAGCATACATAAAGACGAGTGCTTCTGCCACTAATCCTATTGATAAGATAATATTGGCACTAATCCCTAGAGGACTTGTATGCGTGATTTTACATAGTGCCCCAATAATTACTACTGCGGCGAAAAAGTTATAAAGAAAATTTGTTAATCTTTCTTGTTTTGTAGCTTGTGCTGCCATAATTGTGTTCTGTATTAAATTCTTATTTAGAGTATAGGTTTTCTTATTTCTTTCTTGTTCTAAAGTTTACTTTAGCTCCTTCTGGGAAAGGTTGTATTGTACGGAATCCGATATACGAGCGTGCAGAATCTTTATGTTCCCAATCGCGTGCAGAAACCATTAGTAAATACCCAATATCTTTCCACGATCCTCCACGTACGGCAATATTATTGTCACCATTTCGCCCGATACTTGGATTTAGTGTAGATGACATCTGATAAAATGATCTATTATACGGTGATAAAGTCCACTCGGCAACATTCCCCGCCATATCATACAAACCATAACCGTTTGGCTTAAAGGTTTTTACTGGAGCCGTATACATATAGCCTGTTTTTTTACCTTCGGTGATCTCCATATAGTCTCCACGTTTTGGTTTGAAGTTGGCTAAATAACATCCTCTATCGTCTGTCAGATAAGGACCTCCCCATGGGTATGGTGCATTTTGCAATCCTCCACGTGCTGCATATTCCCACTCGATTTCCGTAGGCAAACGATAATCGATTACTTTTTTAGCTTTTCCTCGTTTAGCCTTTCTGCTCAAAAAGTCATTATGTCTTTTGGTACGGTAGGCCGAAAAAGCCATTGCTTGATTCCAATTGACTCCAACTACTGGATAAGAAGCATATGCTTCGTGCCAAAAGTAGTTTTGATGCATCGGATCGTTGTATGAATAATTGAAGTCTCTTACCCAAACCGTAGTATCTGGATATACATTTACCACTTCTTCTCTACGGAAATCTATACGATATGCTCCTTGTTTTTTAGCCGCTGCTTCTTGGTCTACCCATACATAACTGTAATTTAGCTTACGGGTATCGATCAAACGCTCACCATTGAAACGCTCTTCTGGTGGATAATATAGGCCTTCCATTACTTCTGCATAATCCACATCTGGGTATTCGTATTTTTCCCACACCAAAGGTATGTCCCAATTCAACTTTCTTGCATCGGCATTTGTAGTTGCACTGCCTTCACGACCAGTAGAATTCATTTGTAGATACTCATCATACGGTGTTCCTTGTCCGTTTTGCGACCCAGATACAAAGCTATAACTTGCAATTCCACCACCGGTATTTCCGCCAGGATTCGTTGCATTAAACCCTAATTGTTCTGCTCTTTCCGCCAAGCGTGTCCGTGCAATTGAATCCTTTACATAACCAACAAAAATCTGATATTGCGAATTGGTAATCTCGGTATCGTCCATAAAGAAACCTGTTACAGAAACTGTACGCACCGGAGCATCGTTCTCAAATGTAAAATCGTAATCTGTTTGTCCTAACACAAATGATCCTCCTGGAATGGGCACCATCCCTTTCGGACGTTCTGGGCTCCATGCTGAAGATTGTTTAGAAACGATTTGACCATCGTTATTACCACTTCTTCCCATTTTTTTCAACTTATTACATGATGTAAAAGTTGCTGCTGACAATGATAATAACATGGTTGTTACCAAAATTCTTCTCATTCTACTTTGTTTTATTTTAAGCAAGTGTAAAACTATTAATTATTTATTATTTACAAAAAAATTTATTGCAATAGTACTAACGTTTAGTTTAATAGATTATTATCTTTTAATAAAATTTTTTAAAAGATTTCCAAAATCTATCAGGCACTTCGCCACGAACTGCTTGCATATAATCTTTTTTATGACAAGGTACCCGATGTATGCCATCTTCGGCCGTATCATTTAACCGTTTTATTTCTATCCACCACTGATTGGTATATAGATTATGGTAAAAAACTAAATCCTGTTCTACAGTAGGAACGTGAATTTTCTCGAAATAGTGTTCATCATCAAAACTAACTTTTTCGGGTTGATGATTTTGCCCATCTATAAAATACCAAATCATTTGCGAGAATAATAAATGATCGGGCAATCTGAATTTTTCTATATAATTATAGATATAGAGCGATTGCAGGCTATGACTGCTCCCCGCATAGCGGGTCAAGGCACATATTTCTCGAGCATTGAAACCGTTCGGTATCGGGCGAGGAGTCGAGAAAAAATCACTTGCCTGAATGGATGATAAGTCGATGGCCAGCAAATCCGACTCTCTTAAAAAAGGTTCTACTCGACGAATTTTTTTCATTAAATCTCCCAAACGAATCACATCAAAATTAAGATGCTCGATAAGATTTAGCTCTTCCTGTGCAACATAAAAAGCCTGATGCCCAAAATGGGTATACTCGAACAAATTATGGGGTGGTTGACTGATTATTTTACTCAAAATATTTTCGCTATTGAGTATCTCAGTATCATCACCTAATCTAAATTTTGCATCGACAAGGCTCAGATTTACATTGTTCCTAATCCCATCAAATGAACGGTATTGGAAGTAAGTGAATTCTGGCAAATTACCGATGACTATAACAACAAATCCTTTTTTTAGCAGTCGCTGATGAACTTGATGAAAGGCAAAACAACTGTCCTCGAAAGTTGCTCCTGGCTCTATATCTCCAAAATCTACCAAAATAGAATCCCAATCTCCTTTTTTTAGTTGGTAGAATTCTTTGCGAATTAGCGTAAAATCGACATCGTAATCGTCGGTTTTTTCCTTTACACCAAAAAGGGCAATTTTTGTCTTGTTTTCTTCTTTCTCATCTTCAAAGTCATAATAAAAGTGTACATAATGTCCTACGCTATAGGGACTTTGAGAAAAAGCAAAACTCTGTAATTCTTCGTTTACCGGATTTAGAAATTCTTCGAACATTATTTCTTTTTAATGCTTTTCTGAGTCGTTGTTTTTGTTTTCTTAGCTGCAGTTTTTGTTTTGGTTTTATCAGAGCCTAATAGCTTCTTCACTTCATCCAACGTTAGCTCTGCTACTGGTGTATCTTTGCTCAACTCTACTTTAATCTTACCATGAATCAGATTGAATCTTCCCCAACGGGCTTTTTCTATTCTAATTTCTTCTTCTACCCATTCGCGAACTACTCGCTCGCTTTCTTTTTGCTTTTTGGCCTCGATAAGCTCCTCAATATCAGCTTGCGAAAGATGATCAAAATCGTACTTCTTAGGCACATTGATAAACCATTCTTGCCATTTGATAAAGGGTCCAAAACGCCCTACTCCTTTGGTAACATCTTGCCCTTCGTATTGTGCAATTGGCGCATCGGCTTGTAGCTTTTCTTCTACCAACTCAGCTGCGCGTTCGAATGTTATATCCATCGGATCTTCTTCTTTCGGGATCGACACATATTTGGAATCGAATTTTACATACGGGCCAAATCGCCCAATATTCACCTCCAAATCATACCCTTTATAATTCCCCAATTTCTTTGGCAACTCGAAAAGCTTCAGGGCTTCTTCTAAGGTTACTTGATGAATAGATTGCGTTTTTAGTAAACTCGCAAATTTTGGTTTTTCTTCATCTTCGGCTTCTCCTATCTGGATCATCGGACCGAATCGTCCTATTCTTGCATATACTTTTTTACCCGAAACAGGATCTATACCCAATTCTCGTTCCCCGGTTGCTCTGTCTGCATTCTCTTTTACATCTTCTACTTGCGTATGAAATTTCTGATAGAATTGCTCGATCATTTTTGTCCATTGCTGTTTTCCTTCGGCAATTTTATCAAAACTCTCTTCTACATGCGCTGTAAAATCATAATCCAACACTTTCGAAAAATAATCTACCAAGAAATCGTTTACGACAATTCCGATATCGGTCGGTATCAATTTTCGTCGATCCGCTCCATATACTTCGGTTTTTACTTCGGTTGTTATTGTGTCATTTTCCAGTTGTATAACGCGGTAATTCCTGTTTTTCCCCTCGATTTCACCTACCTCAACATATCCTCTATTTTGGATTGTCGAAATAGTCGGCGCATAAGTTGACGGTCGTCCGATACCTAATTCTTCTAACTTTTTCACCAAAGAGGCTTCGGTGTATCTTGCTGGCGCACGCGTAAATTTTTCTTGCCCTTGGATTATAGAAACGTCTAATTTTTCTCCTTTAGATACTTTTGGTAGGATAGATTTATCGTCTTCAATATCTTCGTCATCTAAACTTTCTTGATAAACTTTCAGGAAACCATCGAATACAATTATTTCTCCTTTGGCCTGGAATATTTGTTGATTTTTAGAGTTTTCTATATCAATTATTGTTCGTTCTAAATCGGCATTGGCCATTTGAGAAGCGACTGTTCGTTTCCAAATCAGATCATATAATTTCTTCATCGAAGCATCGGCCTGAATAGTTTGATTCTCGAAATTGGTCGGACGGATAGCCTCATGAGCTTCTTGTGCCGAAGTATTTTTATTGGTATATTTTCTTTTATAGGCGTATTTTTCTCCGAATAGCGTTTGAATAGTTTTTTTGATAGCCGACAAAGCATCTTCGGATAAATTCACGCTGTCGGTTCTCATATAAGTAATATATCCCGACTCGTACAATTGCTGGGCAACTCTCATTGTTCGCGAAACCGAAAAACCTAATTTTCTTGATGCTTCTTGTTGTAATGTAGAGGTTGTAAAAGGGGCAGAAGGTGATCTTTTTGCTGGTTTCTTCTGTAAATCTTTTACCGAATAGCTTGCTCCTACACAACTTTCTATAAATTCTTTTGCTTGATCAAAACTATCGAATTCTTGGGTTAGGCTGGCCGGTAATGTTTTGTTTTCTTCTGTCCTGAAAGTGGCAACAAAACAGAAAGTGGCTACCGGCTGAAAGTCTTGAATTTCTTTTTCACGCTCCACGATTAATCTTACCGAAACCGACTGTACACGCCCAGCAGAAAGTCCTGGTTTTATTTTTCGCCATAGAACAGGCGACATTTCAAACCCAACCAGTCGATCGAGTACACGGCGTGCTTGTTGTGCATTGACCAAGTTGATATCTATCGATCTTGGGTTTTCGATTGCATGTTGGATTGCTTTTTTGGTAATTTCGTTGAAAACGATACGCTTGGTTTCTTTTTTGTCTAATCCTAATTCATTATACAAATGCCATGCAATCGCTTCCCCTTCACGATCCTCATCCGATGCCAACCAGACAACTTTTGCCTTGTCTGATAAGCTTTTGAGCTTTTTAACTACTTCTTTTTTATCGGGCGTAACCTCGTAGTTGGGCTGAAAGTCATTGTCAATTTCTATTCCCATTCCTTTTTTAGGAAGGTCGACAACATGACCAAAACTTGACTCTACAATAAAATCATTCCCCAAGAAACCTTGAATGGTTTTTGCTTTGGCGGGAGACTCCACTATTACGAGATTTTTTGACATAGGATTGAGATATTTTTTTGCAAAAGTAACGACAAAAAAATAAACAGACCAAAAACTTATTTTTAGCTTGTTATCTAACTCCTTTTTATTGGTATGGATTTTTTATTTCGGTTTCGAAAAAATTTGCGTTTACTATGATTTCAAAACCTATAATTTTTTTGTATAATACATACATAATAATATAAATCAGTGGATAGGCTGCTAATAAACCAACAATGCAAACTAAAAAACCTACAATTAAGATTAAGACCATTAAAAATAACATCCCAATGAATCCTGAAAAGTTTTTAGTGGTTACTCGGAAACTTGCTTTGATTGCCTGTAATGCATCTAGATTAGTAAACAAAGCAAAAGGAACACTTAACATCATTAATGCCGACAAAACAAAACCTGGCACGAAGCACAAACTAAACCCGATGTACATAAAAACAATAGACAACATGCTCAACGTAAATGATTTGAGAAATAGTCCATTTTTGTATGCGTAGAAAATATCGCCAAAAGCAATTACTTGTTTCTGATCTCTTTTATACGCCAAATAAACAACACCAAACATGATAGGATACAATAATGAAGCGAGAAGAAAATTTGCTATCACAGTCAATTTGTAATTAGTCTGATTGAATTGATCTACAAAAGCTTCCTGCAAAGATTCCAAATCGAGACGATCACTTTCTAACAATATTTGTATTTCGGTTTGGTCGACGGGAAAAATCATTCCGAGAACCATTGTCACTATAGTAGATAAAAAGAAATAGAGCAAGGTTGCAAAAACAGCATATAGAGCAACTTTACCAAATAGTTCCCACGCTTCGTTTAGAACATCACTTATACTGAAACGTGTTTTATCGGGTGTCAGCCCGTTTAATCTTTGTTGTACTTCTTGATTCATTTTTCTATTTTTAAATCATATCAAATCTAATAAATGTTAATATCAATGCAAAAAAAAAATATACTGCCAATGTGTCACCATTATTTTATATTTTTGCAAATTAATAGACTTCAAAAGAAATGCAAGCAAACGAAAAATATATAGACGAATCGAGACAAGGAGAAGCTCTAATGACATTGCCTACAAGAAATGCGAGCAAGAAATTATTTTTAGAAAGCTATGGTTGTCAGATGAACTTTTCCGACAGCGAGATTGTTGCCTCTATTCTCACCGAAGAAGGCTATCAGACTACAAATCAGGTCAATGAAGCAGATCTTATATTGCTTAACACTTGCTCTATACGCGACAAGGCAGAGCAAACTGTGCGTAATCGTCTCAACGCACTCAATGCCATCAAAAAACAAAATCCCAGTCTAAAAATCGGTGTACTTGGCTGTATGGCCGAACGCCTGAAACATAAATTTTTAGAAGAAGAACATTTGGTAGATATTGTTGTTGGCCCCGATGCTTATCGTGATTTACCAAATTTACTTACCGAAGTAGAAGACGGACGAGATGCAATCAATGTACAATTATCGAAAGAAGAAACTTATGCTGAAATTTCACCTATTCGTCTGGGCGGAAACGGTGTAACTGCTTTTGTTACCATTACACGCGGTTGCGATAACATGTGTACTTTCTGTGTAGTTCCTTTTACGCGCGGGAGAGAACGTTCTCGCGACCCACATTCTATTTTGCGAGAAATACAAGAATTGCATGAAGCGGGCTACAAAGAAGTTACGCTGTTAGGACAAAATGTAGACTCTTATTTATGGTACGGAGGAGGACCGAAAAAAGATTTCAAGAATGCAACTGAAATCCAGAAAGCAACAGCAGTAGATTTTGCACAATTGCTCGATATGGTAGCTATGCAATTCCCTTCGATTAGAATTCGATTCTCAACCTCGAATCCGCAAGATATGAAGGACAATGTATTAGAGACAATGGCCAAACATCACAACATTTGCAAATACATCCATTTACCTGTACAATCTGGCTCTACAACGGTTTTAGAAAGGATGAATCGTCAACATACTCGAGAGCAATATTTTGAATTGATTGATAAAATCAGAAAAATAATTCCGGATTGTGCCCTATCGCATGATATGATTGCTGGTTTCTGCGGAGAAACAGAAGAAGAGCATCAAGACACATTATCATTGATGGAATATGTAAAATACGATTTCGGATATATGTTTGCCTATTCTGATCGCCCAGGCACACCTGCGCATAAAAAAATGGCAGATGACGTACCTGCGGAAACCAAAAAAAGACGTTTGCAAGAAATCATTTCTCTTCAGCAACAACATTCTGCAGAACGCATGAAAGCTTATGTCGGCAAAACGCATGAAGTCTTGATCGAAGGAAACTCGAAAAAGGATGAAAATTATTGGTTCGGTAGAAATACACAAAATGCTGTTATTGTTTTTCCGAAAATTGAAGGAACCAGCGTTGGCGATTTTGTACAAGTATACGTACACGATTGCACTACCGCTACCCTATTAGGAGAAATGCAAAATCAAAACTAATTATCTTAGCAAACCATCAAGAAGATTAAAACAAACAATAAACCTCAAAAACACTATTCATGGATTCTCTGCAAACCATCAAACAACGTTTTGGTATTATCGGGAATAATATTGCACTAAACAGAGCGCTAGAAAAATCGATACAAGTTGCCCCAACCGATATTTCGGTCTTGGTGATTGGTGAGAGTGGCGTTGGAAAAGAATTCATCCCAAAAATAATCCACAACCAATCGGCCCGAAAACACAACCAATACATTGCAGTAAACTGTGGTGCAATCCCAGAAGGAACGATAGACTCTGAACTATTCGGACACGAAAAAGGTGCTTTTACAGGTGCTACCCAAACACGAAAAGGTTATTTTGAAGTCGCCGATGGAGGAACCATTTTTCTGGATGAAGTGGGCGAATTACCACTATCTACACAAGTCCGTTTATTACGCGTTTTAGAAACAGGAGAATTCATGAAAGTAGGTTCATCTGAAATGCAAAAAACCAACGTGCGAATTGTTGCAGCAACCAATGTAAAACTACAACAAGCCATAGAAAAGGGAAAATTTAGAGAAGATTTGTATTATCGATTAAACACCGTTCAGGTCGATATGCCTCCTCTGCGAGAACGGAAAGAAGATATTGTCTTACTGTTCAGAAAATTCGCTTCAGATTTTGCTCTAAAATACAGAATGCCTCATCTAGAACTTTCTCCAGAAGCAGCAAATTATATTACCAATTATTATTGGCCAGGAAATATTCGACAGTTGAGAAATTTTGCAGAACAAGTTTCGGTGGTAGAAAAAGAACGTGTGCTTTCGCTAGAAAAAACAATGAGCTATTTACCACAAAACACTTTACCAGTTTTGATGAACCAACAGAAAGAAAGCCAACAAACAGATTTTCGAGAACGAGATTTGCTCTACAAGGTTTTGTTTGATATGAAAAAAGATCTGAACGACTTACGTGCATTAACCCTGGATCTTATCAACCAAAAAGACAGCAATGGATTTTCGGGCAATACACAAGAACTGATAAACAAAGTTTATCAGAATAACCCGAGCGAAACCTTCAACAATCAATTAGGGATCATAACTTCGCCTTCCCAAAACGAAGTTGAAGCTCATCCGTACGAATATACCGATAGCGACGATTTTTACGAAATTCAGTCGATAGAAGAAGAACCCGTAAATTTATCGATTCAAGACACCGAAAAAGAACTCATCAAATTGGCTTTGGAGAAATACAACGGAAAACGCAAATTAGCTGCTGATGAATTGGGCATTTCTGAGAGGACATTATACCGAAAAATCAAACAATACAACTTATAATGATGAAGCAAAAACATTTCCTTTTTGTCGGATTCTGTCTCCTGAGTCTATTACTCAGCGCTTGTTACACTCTTTCGGGATCATCGATTAGCCGAGACTGGGACACTATTTACGTTGCAACCTTCCCCAACCGTGCTCCTTTGCAAAACCCTAATCTCTCGCAAGAATTTACGATAGAATTACAAGATATTTTCAGGAATAGAACCAAACTAAATCTTACCGATAATGAAGATGCCGACCTAATTATTGAAGGAGAAATCAACAATTATCAGGTAGCTTCTACCCAAATACAATCGACCACACAAGGCGAACAAGCTGCAAAAAGTAGATTGACAATTGGGGTTTCTGTACGATATATTAATAATAAGGACGAATCGAAAAGCTTCAATAAATCTTATTCTGATTTTGAAGAATTTGACGGCACACAAACACTATCTGAGGTAGAAGACGCTCTTGTTCCCGAAATTGTAAACCGTTTGAAGCAACAAATTTTTAACGATATTGCAATGGATTGGTAATGATGGAAACGCGACTTACTTTTTTATTAAAAAATCCGTTAGAGAGTTCTATTGATGACTTTTCTATGCTAAAAAAAAGTATAGAGAAATATCCATATTTTTATCAAATTAGAGCGATACAACTTTATGCACTAAAAAAAGAAAACCATCCTTCGTACGAAGATTTTTTACATCTCACTTCGCTGTATAGCCACAATCGAGCGGAATTGTATCATTATCTCCATACCCAAAAAAAGGGAGAAGAGCCGAATATTCCGACCGTCGTGAAACCTATTTTGGTTACGAAAGCAATTGCGAGCGAACCGATTGATTTGGTAGAAGAAATCGAGGATGAGGAAATCATCGAACCGAATACATTAGAAAATATTATAGAAAATGTTGTGCACCCTACCGAAAAACAAGAAGATGGCAAAGAATTAGCAGAACCTCACCCGAAAGAAATAATTTCTCCAGAAGAAGAGTTTGTAGACAAAATAAAAGAAGAAACACAGCCCAGCGAATCGGTCGGAACGGAAAATAAAGCGTTTGAAAACACAACCTCAGAAATAGTTGCGAATACAGTTGCTGAACAAAACATCAATCATCCTAGCAAAAAAAGTGAAAAAGCAACACAGACTGATGAAATGGCTTCGACATCTTTGGTCACCGAAAAGCATACTTTCTCTGATTGGTTAAAAATGGGGTCGACAAAAACAGAAAAAAAGGAAGAAGAAAAAGCAACAACAGCACAAAAAGAAAAACTAAAAATAATAGATACTTTTTTACAGAATGCTCCGCGAATCTTACCACTCGATAAAGATTTTAGCAGTAATACTCCTAAAACCCCACAAGAAGAACCACAAGAATTTTCTGAGTTGATGACGGAAACTTTGGCACAAATCTACACCGATCAACATAAATACGACAAAGCAATTCGAGCTTATAAAATTTTATGTTTGAAATATCCAAAAAAAAATGCTTACTTTGCAGACCGAATTCAAGAAATTGAAAATTTAAAAAATAAAAAATAACATACGACAATGGGTACATTTCAATTATTTATGGTGATTATTATTGCCTTATGCGTCATCCTTACGTTAATCGTTTTGTCTCAAAGCCCAAAAGGAGGCGGTTTATCCTCTACATTTGGAGGCAGTAGCGGAGGACAAATGTTTGGAGTACAACGTACGAATAACTTTTTGGACAATGCAACCTGGACTTTTGCTGCATTGATTACGGTGCTAATTATTGCTGCGAATGTTTTGCAAGAAAACCCCAATGCACGCCCTAGATTGAAACAAACTCCACAAACGCAGGCTCCTGCATCACCAAATATGCCGATACAGCAAGATACCACAACTGCACCAAATTCGGAGGCCGAACCATCGAAATAATAATAAAATAAATATTTTCTTGTAAAAAGTCTTAAGCAATTAAGACTTTTTTGTATTTTTATAGAAAATTTAACGCAATAATTATGAAGAAAAGATTTATTCTATTTTCAATGTTAGGACTTTTAATGTCGGGAGTAACCTATGCTCAACAGAATCATTGGAAATCAGTAAATGAAGCTCAATTTAGAGGGGTAGAATTAGTAGAAAGACTTTCTACACCTTTAGAATACAAGTTATTCTCTTTGAATACAGATAATCTATTAAGCGAGCTACAGACTATCCATGGTAAAAATATTAACAAAATTATCAGCTTACCAAATGAAGATGGCACTTTTACCCAATACAATGTACGAGAAGCCTCTATCATGCATCCTGACTTACAGGCGAAACATCAAAATATTCGATCTTATTCAGGAAAATCAATAGATGGGCAAGCAAATATTCGTTTTAGCTATTCACCATACTTTGGGTTAAGTGCAATTATTTTCCGTGCGAATGGAACAACATCGTACCTCGATGCCTATACAGCAGATTTAAACACCTATATTACTTACGAGAGATCTACGATAGAAAATAAATTAACTGATTTTACTTGTCATGCGGATCATGATTTTGAGAATCAAATCATCGAACAATCTATCGCAAACGCACAAAACCGTGATATGACCGTTGTAGATGGTAAATTACGAAAATATCGTTTAGCTTTAGCTTCTACCATTGAGTATTCTGCATTTCATATTGGGCGAGCAAACGCACAAAATGAATCGACAGCAGTAAAAAAAGAAGTAGTACTAGCCGCAATGAATGTAGCTATGACTCGTGTAAACGGTATATATGAAAATGAAGTAGGTGTAACAATGGAACTTATCCCGAATAACACAGACATTATTTTTATCGACTCTGACAACTATACCAATAATAACGGATACACAATGTTAAGTGAAAACCAAACAACTATTGATCAAGTTATTGGTAAAGACAATTATGACATTGGACACGTTTTCTCAACTGGAGGTGGTGGTATCGCTAGACTACAGAGCCCTTGTAATGATGGTGTAAAAGCAATGGGTGTTACTGGCTTAGGCGCTCCTGTAAATGACGCATTCTATGTAGACTTCGTAGCACACGAAATGGGACATCAATATGGAGCTCCTCACACATTCAACAACTCTTGTAGTGGGAACAGATCAGGAGGTACTTCTGTTGAGCCAGGAAGTGGAAGCACAATTATGGCATATGCAGGTATTTGCCCACCGAACGTACAAAGAAATAGTGACCCATATTTCCATACAGTGAGTGTATCGAATATTTATAATTTTATTAGAAATGGAGGCACATGTTCTGTTGATACAAACACTAACAACTCTGCTCCTACTATTTCTTCTGATAAATCAATGTACTTTATTCCTCATTCAACAGCTTTTGTATTAAATGCTACAGCTGAGGATGCGGATGGCGACTCATTAACATATAACTGGGAACAAACTGATGCACAGATATCAACTCAACCACCATTATCTACAAGCACTTCAGGACCAAATTTCCGTTCACTACCCCCTGAAGAAGTTTCATACCGTTATTTCCCGAACCTAAAAAGCATTGTAGACGGAAAGTTAGTATTCACATCAAACCCTGATTCTAGTAGACAAAACAGTTGGGAAGTTATTGCTTCTGTAAAAAGAGATTACAATTTCTCTTTATTAGTAAGAGATAATAATCCTATTGGCGGACAAACAGCACGTAAAAACTTTTTAGTTAGAGTACAAGATGTAGGACCATTTAAAGTTACCTCACAAGCCACTGCAGAAGTTTGGGATGCACAAGAAAACCCAGAAGCAACCATCACATGGGACGTTGCAGGTACAGATGCTAACAGTATCAACGCTACAGAGGTTGACATCTTCTTATCATTAGATGGTGGGAAAACTTTCGACAAAGAAATTGCTAAAAATGTACCAAACACCGGAAGCTATACATTCAATATTCCTGCAGGATCTGATACCACAAAAGCAAGAATAATGGTAAAAGCTTCTGACAATATCTTCTTAGCAGTAAACAGTGCGAACTTTACCATCAAAAATGCTTCAATGGGTGTGAACGATGCGTCTTTACAAAAATCAACGCACATAAGCCCTAACCCATCGAATGGAGTATTTGAGGTAAAAACAGCTAAAAACGCTAAGTTAGTAAGTGTAGAAATTCACGATGCAACAGGACGCAAGGTTTTCGAAAACTTGAATCCTAAAAACATTCGTTTCGATGTTACGAAATTAACAAACGGAGTTTACTTAGTAACCGTGAAAACGGACAAAGGAACCGAAACACAAAAACTAATCATCAAAAAATAAACTCGTACGTTTATAAAATAAAAATGCCATGTTGTCAGACAACATGGCATTTTTTATCCTTAACATTTTCAAAATGTCAGTAAATATCCAATGGCATACTTTTCGAAATAGAATAGACTGAAATAAAAAAACAGAAAAACATTAAGATATGTCACAATTAAACATTAAACCATTAGCAGATCGTGTGGTTATTGAGCCATCACCTGCAGAAACGAAAACAGCATCAGGTATTATCATCCCAGATTCGGCAAAAGAAAAACCGCAAGAAGGAACTGTCGTTGCCGTTGGGAATGGGAAAAAAGACGAACAAATGACTGTTGCTGTAGGAGACAAAGTTTTATATGGTAAGTATTCAGGCACGGAACTAAAATTAGATGGCAAAGATTATCTAATCATGCGTGAAGCAGATATTTTAGCGATCATCTAATCCAAACATATCCTAAAAAAAGAATAACTAAATTATTAAACAACTATACAGAATCTTTCTATTCGTAACAACCGATTCTTGTATAAAAAACAACTAAAAAAATGGCAAAAGATATTAAATTCGACATTGAGTCGAGAGACTTACTAAAAAAAGGAGTTGATGCATTGGCAAATGCAGTAAAAGTAACCTTAGGACCCAAAGGACGAAATGTGGTTCTAGAGAAATCTTTCGGTGCACCACACGTAACCAAAGATGGTGTTTCAGTTGCAAAAGAAATTGAATTAGAGGATCCTATAGAAAATTTGGGTGCACAAATGGTAAAAGAAGTAGCCTCTAAGACCAATGATGTTGCTGGTGATGGTACAACTACTGCAACAGTTTTGGCGCAAGCTATCGTACGTGAAGGTTTGAAAAACGTTGCTGCTGGTGCAAACCCAATGGACCTGAAACGCGGAATCGATAAAGCTGTTTCAACGATTGTAGAAGGTCTAAGAGCACAATCTCAAGAAGTGGGTGATTCATCAGAAAAAATAAAACAAGTAGCCTCTATCTCTGCAAATAACGACGAAACCATCGGATCGTTGATTGCTGAAGCTTTCTCTAAAGTCGGAAAAGAAGGAGTAATTACAGTAGAAGAAGCAAAAGGTACAGAAACATACGTAGACGTAGTAGAAGGAATGCAATTTGACCGTGGATATCAATCTCCATACTTCGTCACCAATCCAGACAAAATGATTGCCGAGTTAGAGAATCCTTACATTTTATTATGTGAGAAAAAAATATCTAACTTACAAGAAATTCTACCGTTATTAGAACCTATCGCCCAATCTGGTCGTCCGTTCTTAATTATTTCTGAAGAGGTAGAAGGACAAGCTTTGGCAACTTTGGTCGTAAACCGTTTACGTGGATCATTGAAAATTGCTGCAGTAAAAGCACCAGGATTCGGAGACCGTCGTAAAGCAATGTTAGAGGATATCGCGATCCTAACAGGAGGAACCGTGATTTCTGAAGAGCAAGGAATTACGCTAGAGTCTGCTACAATGGAAATGTTAGGAACAGCTGAGCGTGTGGTGATTGATAAAGACAATACAACTATTGTAAATGGAGCTGGGAATGCAGACCAAATCAAGGCCCGTGTTAATCAAATCAAATCACAAATCGAAACCACTACATCAGATTATGACCGCGAAAAACTACAAGAACGTTTAGCTAAATTGGCCGGAGGAGTTGCCGTGCTTTACGTTGGAGCAGCTTCTGAAGTAGAAATGAAAGAAATAAAAGACCGTGTAGACGATGCTTTACATGCTACTCGTGCAGCAGTAGAAGAAGGAATCGTTGCTGGAGGTGGTGTTGCTTTCGTTCGTGCATTAACACATTTAGAAGACCTAAAAGGAGAAAATGCTGACGAAAATACTGGAATCAACATCATCAAACGCGCCATCGAAGAACCTTTACGACAAATCGTACACAATGCAGGAGGTGAAGGATCTGTGGTAGTTGCAAAAGTAAAAGAAGGTACAAACGACTTCGGATACAACGCCAAAACTGATGAATACGTAAACATGATCGAAGCAGGAGTAATCGACCCTACAAAAGTAGCACGTGTTGCTCTAGAAAATGCAGCTTCTATCGGTGGAATGCTTATCACAACCGAAGCAGTAGTAACAGAAATCAAAAAAGATGAGCCTGCAATGCCACCTATGGGTGGAGGAATGCCAGGGATGATGTAATACATCCTCATCCTAATAATAACAAAAAAAGCCATTCTGCGGAATGGCTTTTTTGTTTTTGATATAGTCTGATAATCAGATACGCAAACAATCATTCCTAAAATAAGAATAGGTAACAAAAAACATAAGCAAAAGCCTTTACATTCATCTGAATTTGACGTAAATTTGTGCAAAATTTTTTTATAAAAATGGAAAAGCAACCTCAAGAAGTTGTTCTTATAGGCGGTGGTATCATGAGTGCTACACTGAGTATACTTCTGAAAAAACTCAACCCCTCTATCAAGATTTCGGTTTTCGAGAAATTAGATAAACTAGGATTCGAAAGTTCAGAAGCTTTTAACAACGCAGGGACGGGACACTCGGCTTTCTGCGAGCTCAATTATACACCTCAAGCAAACGATGGTAGTATCGATATTTCGAAAGCAATTGATATCGCTAAACAATTCGAAATTTCAAAAGAATTTTGGTCGTATTTAGTCGAACATAATTACATTCCTTCTCCCGAAAACTTTATCCGTAAAACACCTCATATGTCTTTTGTATGGGGGAAAAAAGATGTAAATTTTTTACGATCAAGACATAAAGCACTCACCAAACATCCACTGTTTAGTGAGATGGAATATAGTGAAGATATAAACACACTAGCACAATGGGCACCGCTTATTATGGCAAATCGTAAAGTCTCCAAAGACATTGCCGCAACTCATATGAGTTTAGGAACTGATGTCAACTTTGGAGAATTAACCCGATTTATTTTTAATAGCTTGGTAGAAAAGGGAGAAATCGTGCTAAAGACCAGCCATGAAGTAAAAGACATTACAAGAACCAATCAAAACAATTGGGAAATAAGGGTTAAAGATTTGGTTTCTGGACATAAAAAAAATGTCAATGCTGATTTTGTATTTATTGGTGCTGGTGGTGGCGCAATTCTTTTGTTACAAAAATCTGGAATCCCAGAAGCTAAAAAATACGGAGGATTCCCAGTTGGTGGTCAATGGTTAATTTGCCAAAACGAAAGCATCATCGAGCAACATCAAGCTAAAGTGTACGGAAAAGCAAAAATTGGTGCACCACCGATGTCTGTCCCGCACCTGGATACGCGTGTTATCAATGGTAAAAAATCTTTACTATTTGGTCCCTTTGCTACATTTTCTACCAAATTTCTTAAACACGGTTCGCCAGTCGATCTATTCAAATCTGTTAACACCAACAATGTAGGTTTTCTATTGAATTGTGCGTGGAGCAATATGGATCTGACAAAATATCTAGTCCAACAAGTAATGTTATCGAAAGCTCAGAAAATAAAGTCTCTACAAGACTATTTCCCTGACGCGAAAATTGATGATTGGTACGAGCAAACAGCCGGCCAACGTGTACAAGTTATCGAAAAACAAAACTCGAAAGGAGTGTTGAAATTTGGTACTGAGATTGTTACTTCTCAAGACGGTAGTATTGCTGCCTTACTTGGAGCTTCTCCTGGTGCATCTACGTCGGTTTCTGCAATGATCAATGTACTGAAGACTTGTTTCCCTGAATTGATGAATTCTACCTGGAAAGATCGAATAAAAGAAATGATTCCATCTTTTGGAGAAGATTTTAATAACCCAGAAGTAGTAGAGAAAAGCCGTGCGAGAACGAGCACTTTATTGAAATTATAAAAATACAAAACAAGGTTACTGTTTTTACAAACGTCTTGTTTTTTATCATCCTATAAAAAAAGCTTCCTAATTAGGAAGCTTTTTTCTATTTTGTAAACGTAGTATTAATTGTCCAATACTTCGTATTCCACTTGCATTACCCCAGAGCTCGTTTTACCAATTTCACTAAAAGCAGCCTTACTCAGGTCCAATACTCTTGATTTGATGAATGGTCCCCTATCGTTGATTTCAACAACCACAGATTTTCCATTCTTGATATTAGTTACTCGAACTTTGGTGCCAAAAGGTAATGTTTTGTGTGCAGCAGTTAATTCATTTTTATCATAAATTTTACCACTTGCAGTTTTTCTTCCATGGAATTTATCTCCATACCAAGATACAATACCTGTTGCAACTTCTGCAGATTTTTCTACAATCTCCTCTAATTCTTTGTCGATTGTCTCTGCTCCTTCTCCTATTGTATCATTCTCAACCTCTACATAATTTACAAATTGTTTTTGGCTAGTTGGCACAATAGTTGTTTTTAAAACTTCTTGTAGAACGGACTCATCCTCTACTTTTATTCTACCATCAGCATTCGCTATTGGAAATATGGTCAGCATCAATAACATTGAAAAAATGCTTTTCTTCATCCTTTAGTATTTTCTGATTTTTAACAAGGCAAATTTACAAGTCGTACGGACACACTATTTATAATTATTCCAAACAATCGATTGACATTAAATTTTCCCTTTGTATCGTACTAATAGAGCGAGTTTTGATATGTGTTAAATATATGTTAACAAATATCTTGTTCCTTAATTTTTTTAAGAATTTGACTACTTAAAAATTTAAATCGCTAAATATCAATGTGTTATGTTTTCTAAAAATATCGATTTTTGACCTCTAGCGCTAAAATATCCGAAAACTTTTCAACGGCGTTTTGATTCATATGGTTACTATCGTAAAAATCTAGGGTGTCATTGAGCTCTACTAGACCTTGATAACTCATATACTCACCATACGAATGCAACAACTTGTCTACGGTAGAATTGTTGGTTTTGGATTCGTATAATTTATTTGTAATCGGAGTTTGTATCAAAAAAACCTTACTATTGTGTGCTTTTATAAAAGCTATATTTTCTTTCAAAGCCTGTAATTGATTCTCCCTTAAATTCCATTGCTGTATTTTTTCATCTAACAGTAGATTTTTCCGATAAGAAGTTTGCACGAAACCTGTTGGCGAAATATAGGTATCTAAACCTTGCACCAAAGGTTCTGATAAATTCTTATTCATCCCTAAAAATTGACGTACCGTAGAAAACCAAAGCGTATTATACGCCAAAAGATTATGAACGTCTAATGCCATTTCTACCGAATTCTTATCTATCTGATTATTACTCAATAAATCGAGCGAAGATTCCACACCATCAATTTCCAATGTTCCGGCGTAGGCTTCATAGATTACTAATTTTGGTTCGATAATATCGAGGTATTGATGCAACAACATTTTTGTATTGATGGGTGTTTGAGAACTGCTCCCAAGATTAAACGCTTTGATGCCATACTTCTCAAATGCACGCGGATCTATCCCACGATAAGCATGAGAAGAGCCAACGATCAACACATCTATACTATCGACAGTTTTAGCATTCTTGGTACGGGTAAAAGTATGTCCGTAACAGCCCATACAGTTCCTCACATTTTTCGCCATAAAGGGCGGAAAAATAGAACTCCATAAAGGCATCACAATTAAATAAAAAGCTATGGCAAAAAGAGCAAATAAACTAGATTGTATTAAAAATCTTTTCATGACCGATTAGAATTGGAAATAAATAAATGGACTTTCTTCGGTTTGCAAAAACAACCCTATCAACATAACAATAAAAGCATAAAAAAGCCATCGAACCATTTTCGGTTGTTGAAGAAGTAATTTTTCTATACCATAGTTATTTCGACGACCTAGCCATTCTATACTCAACATAAATCCTATCAAAATCAAAGTTGCCATAGCACTTTTATTAAGCGTAGGGAAGGTAAATAGTGAAGCTTGAAGGATTCCTGAAACATATTCGAAAGCATGTGCAACAGATTCTGCCCGGAAAAATATCCATGCAAAAACTGTTAGGCAAAAGGTAAACAGGATGTTTATAAACTCTCTGAAAGTTGGTAAATGTCGATCATAAGCAACAATTTCCATATTGTTTCGATTCGTTTTTAGGATAATGGACGGCATGATAAATAGTGCATTGAGAAATCCCCAAAAAATGAAAGTCCAATTGGCTCCATGCCAAAAACCACTCACCAAAAAAATGATAAAGGTGTTGCGAATTCTCATCCAATTACCTCCTTTGCTTCCTCCCAAAGGTATGTACAGATAATCTCGGAACCAGGTAGAAAGCGATATATGCCAACGTCGCCAAAACTCGGCAATATCTCTTGAGAAATAAGGATAGTTGAAGTTTTTGAGTAGATTGATCCCGAACAAACGAGCAACTCCTAAAGCGATATCCGAATAGCCAGAGAAATCACCATAAATCTGGAAAGTAAAAAAAAGTGCCCCCAGTACCAAATTAGAACCAGATTGTGATTCGGGATTCGAAAAAATTTCATTGGCGTAAATAGCACAATTGTCTGCAATGACCATTTTCTTGAATAATCCCCATAGAATTTGCCGCATTCCATCTACGGCTTGGGTATAATTAAACACCCGTTTTCTTTTGATTTGTGGCAATAAATGCGTTGCGCGTTCTATGGGTCCGGCAACCAAAAGCGGGAAAAAACTAACGAAAACAGAGTAGTCGATAAGATTTTTTTCGGCCTTTATCCTCCCCTTATAAATATCGATAATATAAGAAAGTCCATGAAAAGTATAGAACGAAATTCCGACCGGCAAGATAATTTGCAATGTCCACGGATGCACCTGTAGACCAAAACCGTTGAGCAATTCGGCGAAAGAATCTGCAAAAAAATTGTAATATTTAAAGAATCCTAAAAACCCTAAGTTAATCCCAATACTTATGGTTAGCCAGATGTTTTTTATTTTTTGATTGGGTGCTTGTTCTATTTTCAATCCAGAAAAATAATCCAACAACGTAGAAAATCCCAACAAAAATACGAAACGCCAATCCCAACAACTATAAAAATAATAGCTAGCGACGAGCAATAGGATATTCTGAAGTTTGAAGTTTTTCCTAAGAATCCAATAGAGTGCAAAGACGATGGGTAAGAAAATAGCGAAACTTATAGAGTTAAAAAGCATAGATCAGTAATTTTTAGAGGATTTTTTTCCACTGTTCGATGATTGCGGTTTTTCTCCATTTTTTAGATTCTTTGCAAGAAGTTTCCATCAATCGGTTTAGTTCTTCTTCGTTTTGGATGAGATAAGTTAATTTTTCTTGAAAGGTTTTTTGGTCGTGAAGCGGCACTAGAAAGCCATTCTTATCATTGATAATATCCGAAGGCCCAAACGGACAATCGTAAGCAATCAGAGCGTTGGAGCACAAATTAGCTTCTATTAGAACAGTAGGTAAACATTCTTTTTTACTCGTAAAAAGAAAAATTTTACTTCGAGATAGCTCTTTATAAATTTCTTCTATAGTACACAATCCCAGTAATTGCACGTGATGTTTCAGATGGTTACTTGCTTCTATCTTCTTTTCTATTTTATTTTTTGATGGTCCGTCTCCAATGATTTTTAATTGAAACCTATTAAAATTAATATTTTCTAGAATTTTTAATAATTCTTCTACATTTTTATCATCATCTAAACGACCTACATAGATCAAGGTATTTTCTTTTTGAGAATTTTGTTTAGAATCGTACGATTCAAATGGTAATCCAATAATATTAGGGATATGCCAAGTAGATGAATTTAATAATTTATAGTGATTATAAGAGTCTGTATTGATACAAACTATTGCTTTTATTTTTTTATAATTTCTCCTCAATAATCCTTTCCACCAAACCCCTCCTACCTGATAGTTTGCATGCTCCCACGCAATGGTTTTTTTCCTTACTTTTTTATGGACAGCCAACTGTGATGATAACTTATACCAACAACTAATAATTATATCATAATTTTCATGATTCTTATTCATCCAATTATGTAGCATTTGCCATTGTCCAAAATCATACACATAATTTTTTATATTATTTTTATATGGTAATCGAGAAGCATATTTATTTAAATTGACATTGATTTTTTGAAAACCCCAATGAGAGAAAGTATCTATCACCTCAATTTTCACGCGTTTATCTAAATAGAAAAAACTATCGGTATTTTTTACCATTAATAAAACAGAAACCTCATATCCTTGTTCTACCAATTCATTGGCAAGATTGGTCATTACACGTGCAACGCCACCTGCCTTGAAAAGTTTATAATAAACCAGTAATATTCTTTTTCTTTCGTTCGGTTGCTTCATTTATTTTAACTTGTAATAAAGATAACTCAACGGATACAAAAGTAACGAAATGAATTTGAATTGATCGAGCCCAGCATTGATTTCAGAAAGTGTCTTTTTATTGATGATCGAATACACCTGATATCCAACTAAATTTCTGATGAGCGCTTTCGGATAATGCAGAAGTTGTTTCCCGTAAGAATTGATAAACGATTGATATCCTTTCATCAAACCATAGGTATTTTTCCCCGTCCAACGTGTATTGGAAACAGAATTCTCATCGGTTACATCAAAATGATACGTTCGGACAATTTTATTCACAAACCTAGTTTTGATACCTGCTGCATCATAAGTATTGTAAAAAACCGATTGCGGTATATATCCTTTTCCTTGGTAAGAAGAATAATCGAAATCGGCCAATAATCGCTGATAAGTTTTGGTAATAAAAATGCCAAATTTATCGCCCATTACTTTGTATCGATACCGCATCTCTAATATAGAACCATCAAAACCATCACCCGGATATGGATCGCCTACAACTCTACCATCTTCGTATTGCGATAAGCCCATAACAGAAATATACTCGTCTTGGTTATTGATTCTTTCCACTTCATCAAACAACACTTCTAGAGAAGTTTTCGGGTAAGAATCATCCGAATCAACCACCATAAAATAAGGCGTTTTCACCTTTTTTACTCCTTCGAAAACAGTAATAAACTTGTGTTGATTTTCATGGTAAATGTAGTGAATCTCTATTTTCTTTTCTTGCACAAATTCATCAACCAATTGTTTGGTTTCGTCTGTAGACCCATCATCCATTATGAGCCAAACAAAATCCTGGAAAGTTTGCCGTAATAGCGAATCGTACACCCGTTGCAAGGTATGAGCACGGTTATAGGTCGGCGTTATAATCGTGATAGATTTAGTGTTCATTGTATAATTTTTCGAAGGTCTCGGTGACTTGAGAATAGATTATTTGTTTGTCGAATTTTTGGTAAGCTAACTGAGCATTCTGTTTCAATCGATTAACCAATTCATGATCGGTCAAGAATCGACGCATAGCCTGGTAAATTTCATTTTCGTCTGCTTGTATCAAAACACCATCTACCTCATCGTCGATCATTTCGCTAATCCCACCCACATTGGTACTGATTATTGGCACGCCTAAACATAGCGTTTCGCCCAATATCAACGGATAAGATTCTGTTTTAGAGGGTAGGATAAAAAAATCTGCACTCTTCACATACGGATAAGGATTTTTTAGCGTGCCTAACATTTGCAAACGATCATCGAGTTGCAATTCTTCATGTAATTTGGTAAGCACTTCTCGTTGATCACCGTCTCCTATGATATAAACTTTATGATCCAGACCTTCATCAATCAATCGTTTGTGTGCACGCATCAACATCGGGAAATTTTTCCTTTTTTGTAATCGAGCAACCGATACAAATACCGGAGTATCACTTTTTTCTACCGTAAATTCTTTGGCTTTTTCATCGATTAGCTCTTTGTCGATTACATTGTAGATTACTTTTGCGTGCGGAAAAACTTCTTGATAATATTCGTTGATGACATCGCGTGTTTGTTTTGCTCCATAAATCATCACATCGTACTGATGCATATAATCGATAAATTTTTTGGCCATCGAAGGTTCTAAAAATCGGATATCGGTATGGAACCATCCAACTTTCTTGGTCGGAAGTGGCGATTTCAGCACATCTTCTAATTCAGAATAGCTCGAAGCAACTTCAATATCTAAATGCTGAATGCCTAGCTTTTTATATAATTTTTTCGGATACTTTTTGTAGTAACGCAAGCGTAAATTTCTTACAACTAATTGCACAAATCGAATCGGGAAAAACGAACTCATTTCTTCTCGCCCCCCGACAATGGTATAATAATGAACATGTTTCGGAATTTCTGTTCGCAATACACCTTGATGGAGATTGACCAGTAAACTAAATTCGAATTTATCACGTGGTAAGTTTTCTAATAAATCCAACACCACTTTTTGTACGCCACCCATTTCTAGAGAGCGTAACCGAAACATCACTTTTATTTTCTGAGTTTTTGATTGCATAGCTTGGTTTTCATGGTAAAAATACAAAGTTTTAAACAGTTCGAAATCCTATTCAACATAAAAAAAACCATATTTTTGCAGTAAACCTCTACAATGTTTCAGAAAGGAGACAAAGTAAAAGCCATAGACGATAATGTACAAGGAACGGTTACCAAAGTCCATCTACCCAAAATATGGGTATCGGATGAGCATGGATTCGAATATATTTTTTTCGAAAATGAGTTGATACTTGACCAGCCAATACGGTATGATTTTTCGACGGAAGAAGAGAATACAACTTTTGAAAAACCAAAATTCAAAACTTTCCGGAAATCGCACAGAACGCCTTATCTCACACGAGAAGTCGATCTGCATATTGAGTTTTTAGTAGAAAACACTCAACTTCTCAATCAATCAGAAATCTTACAGATTCAATTGGATATTGCAAGAGAAGAAATAGAAAAAGTCATGGATGAGGATCAAATCCGATTGATTCTTATTCATGGCTTTGGTAAGGGTGTTCTAAAAAGAGAACTGATAGAATTATTGTATCGTTATACCAATATCGAATTTTATGACGCCAATTTTAGAGAATATCATGGCAACGCCATCGAGGTGAGATTTTTATAGTTTTATTCTGGTTTTAGGCATCTAATTCTTTTTTAATCCAAGCCATCATATCAAAATAATTTTGTGGTATTATCCCGTGTCCGCTTCTATACTCATGGTATTCGTGCTTTATCCCTAAATTGGTGAGCAGCTTTTCTCCTAAGCGTGCTCCCTCTATTGGCAAAACCACATCTTCTAGCCCATGAGAAACAAAAAAACTAAGATGTGTATAATCTGCCCTATTTTCTTTAATATCAATGAAATGATCTTCTGGATAACCACTCAAAATCAAAACATTTTTCACTTTCTCTGGATAGGACAACGCAATAGCATAGCTAAGAATTGCTCCTTGACTGAAACCACTTATCCAAACATTCGAAGCATCTAGTTTCTCTTGTTCATTAATGGCATCTATAAAATCTACCAAAGAATTTCTCGACTCGACTCCTTCTTCGAAGTTGGTCATTTTCACACCATCGGTAAAATCCAGCCCATACCAACCAAATCCTCCATAAATAAGCGGAAATCGTCCTCTTACCGAGACAATATGTGCTTCTGCTGGTAAATCATTAGCGAAACTAAAAAGATCTTCTTCGTTACTTCCATACCCATGGATCAATAAATACAAAAATGCACGATCGGTCTCTACAGTGGGTTTTCGCTCTATATATTGAATGCCTTTTAGTTCTTTCATATCATTATTTTCTGTTTACAAAGTTACTCATTTCCTACCGAAGTCTTGCCTTCTTTTGTTGGATAACAAATTTATGTTTAGGAAAAATTTATATTGGATAGTAGGTATTCTGTAGCAAATTGTTTCTAAAATCCTTCAAAAACACCCAGACCAAAAAGTGCATAATCATATTTTACTGGATCTTTTGGATCCATTATTCTCAATGCTTCATCCAACTCTTTTAGGGCTTTTGCATCATTTTGTTTTCGAGTCAAAAGTCCAAGTTTTCGTGCTACATTACCAGAATGAACGTCGAGCGGACATGACAGAATAGCGGTTGGGATCGTTTGCCAAATACCCAAATCTACTCCTTGTGGATCTCTACGTACAAACCATCTAAGCATCATGTTGAGTCTTTTTGCAGAGGAGTTTTTCATCGGATCAGAAATATGTTTCTTGGTTCGAGGCAAATGATCGATCTCGAAAAAAATATTTCTAAAAGCACAAATAGCTTCTTGCATCGATGTTGAAGTTTGGTATTGAGAAAACACTGTCTCCAAACCACCGTGTTGTTGATAAATGTTGCGAAGAGATTTCATGAAGAATTGCAAATCATCGCTATTGAATGTTCTGTGCACAAAACCTTGCATCTTATCCAAATTATTCGCCGAGAAACTCATCACAAAATCATACGGAGAATTACCCATCAATTGCATCATTTTATCGGCATTTCTAATAATCATTTGTCGTTTTCCCCATGCAATAGTTGCCGTTAGAAAACCTGCAATTTCTATATCTTCTTTCTGTGAATACCGATGCGGAATTTGTATAGGATCTGTTTGTATAAAATCTAGCGTATTGTATTGCTGAACTTTTTCCTCTAAAAAATCCTTTAGATCTGTCATCTTACAAAGATAAGAAAATAAGAGAAGGATTGTTTGCCTCAATTTTCTGGGCAGAAAAAATATTTTCTAGTGTAGATTAATGTACAGTTTCTTTTACCAACAAACCATCTTGTATCTCTAGTTTACGATCGGTCATATTGGCCAATTCTTCGTTGTGGGTAACGATGACAAAAGTCTGATCCAATTCGTTTCGTAACTTAAAAAACAAGTGATGTAGTTCATCGGCATTTTTAGAATCTAAGTTCCCCGAAGGTTCGTCTGCAAAAACCACTGAAGGATTATTAATTAACGCTCTAGCAACGGCAACTCTTTGCTGTTCACCACCAGAAAGTTGATTGGGTTTATGACTAAATCTATGCGATAGCCCCAACATCGATAATAATTCTTTGGCATGTTTTTCTGCTTCGGTTCGAGGAGTCTTTCGTATAAAAGCCGGAATCATTACATTTTCTAGTGCTGTAAACTCTGGTAAAAGTTGATGAAACTGAAAAATAAAACCAATATTCTCATTACGAAATTTTGACAACTCCACATCCGAGAGTTTTGTAATATCCTCCCCTTTTATTAAAACAGTAGTAGCATTCGCAACCGGATTAGATGGTTTTTCTAAAGTCCCAAGAATCTGCAACAAAGTTGTTTTCCCTGCACCAGAAGCCCCTACAATAGATACAATTTCTTTTGGCATTATATCGATTGTTACTCCTTTGAGAACTTCTAAATCCTGATATTTCTTATGAATGTTAACCGCTTTTATCATGCTGTAAAAATACATTATTGTTTTTTAATAATGCAACGGAAAGCATTACAATTGATAGTATTTATCTAATTTAGCTAAAAATTAAAAACATGCCCCAACAACCAAAGATGAGTTTCCTAATTCTAACGACAAAACGCGATGAATTTATTCGTTGAAATAATAGGAAGATTTACCTTGCCCAACCACAAAAACACGCATCTAGTTATCCGACAATTGCAAAAAGCACTAAACAAACATACTATCTTGACATGAAAACCTTTTTTTATATTTTTATAGGCGGAGGAATCGGATCTGTTTTGCGTTTTGTATTGTCTAAGTACATGATACAATTTTGGCACAAGGATTTCCCAACAGGAACACTAATTGTTAATCTTATTGGATGCTTTTTGATCGGAGTTCTTTTTACATACTTTACGAAATATACTACCCCAACAATTTTCAGTTGGTTGTTGATTGCTGGTTTTTGCGGTGGCTTTACCACTTTCTCTACCTTCAGTTTAGAAAGTATTGTTTTATTAGAAAAAAATCAATATTCTATATTTGCTATATATATCCTATCTAGTCTATTGGGTGGGATTTCGCTTAGTTTTCTAGGCGCAAAAATTGCCTCTTATTTATGATAAACGATACAATTACCCCTTTTCAATCTGTAGAAAATGACCCCACAAAAACTCGGATCTATACTTTAGAGAATGGTCTAAAAGTGTATTTGAGTAGAAATGAAAACGAACCCAAAATCCAAACCTATATCGCAGTAAAAACAGGTTCGAATAACGATCCTGAAACTACAACCGGATTGGCACACTATTTCGAACATATGATGTTCAAAGGAAATTCTAAAATTGGTGCTTTGGATTGGGAACAAGAAAAAAAATATTTAGACCAATTAGAAGAACTTTTCGAAGCACACAGAAACACCAAAGATTTAGCTGCAAAGAAAGAAATTTATCAAGAAATTGATCGTCTTTCATATGAAGCATCTAAATTGGTTGTCCCAAATGAATACGACAAATTTACCTCGATCATTGGTGCATCACAAGTCAATGCGCATACTGCTTATGATGAAACGGTCTATTACAATACGATTCCGAAAAATGAACTAAAAAAATGGCTCGACTTAGAATTTTGTCGTTTTTCTGAAATCGCACTTCGTCTTTTTCATACGGAATTAGAAACCGTGTATGAAGAATACAACCGAAGCCAAGACAATGATGGACGTTTGATTTTCAACACTTTAATGAAACTTCAATTTCCAGATTCGAAATATGGAACACAAACCGTTTTAGGAAACCCTGAAGATCTAAAAAATCCTTCGATGCGTGCGATCAAAGAGTATTTTCATCAATATTATGTAGCCAACAACATGGCAATCATCATGGTAGGAGATTTAGAGTACGAACCAACCATCGAAGCGATAAAGGCAACTTTTGGACAATTACCAACCCGTTCTGTGCCACAACAATATCGAGCAAAAGAAAAACCGATGACTCGAAATATTTCTCAAGATGTTCATAGCCCTTCGGCCGAACGTGTACAATTCTCTTTCCGTCTCAACGGTGCAAATTCTACCGATATTCCTTACCTCAAATTACTCGACGTTTTGCTCAATAACAGTATTGCCGGTCTGATGGATCTCAACATAAACCAACAACAAAAAGCACAAACAGTCGGTAGCGGGAGCAGTATTTTTAGAGATTATTCTTTGCATCTTTTTGCTGGTTCGGCCAAAACAGGCCAAAGTTTAGAAGAGGTAGAAAAATTGATTCTTGATGAAATAGAAAACATCAAAAAAGGAAATTTCGACCAGTGGTTATTACAGGCTGTTGTCAATGATTATAAAAAATCGAGGGTGAAAAATTGGCTAAAACCAAGCTCTCTAGGGAGTACACTTTACCGTTCTTTTATCAACGACCAAGCATGGGAAAATGTAGTAAACGAATTGGAGGTGATGCAAAAAATCACAAAAGAAGAGTTAATGGAGTTTGTCAAAAAAAACTATCAATACCGCGTAACGATTTACAAACGAGAAGGCGAAAACAATACGCTGAACTATGTCGAAAGCCCCAACATCACACCAATTGAAATAAACAGAAAAGAAGAATCTGAATTCTTTAGCAGCTTCAAAAAGAAAAAAAGTAAACCAATAGAACCACAATTCATCGATTTTGATCAAATGATTAAAAAGGATAAAATTGCTCATTTCCCTTTTTATCACATCCAAAATCCACATAATGAAATGGTCCAAGTGTATTATATTTTCGAGGCAGGACAAGACCATGACAGTTTATTGAATTTTTCTTTAGGAATGTTGAGTTTTGCTGGAACAAAAAACTATTCACCAGAAGAATTTAAAAAAACATGCTACAAATATGGTGTCGATTTTAATTTTCAGGCAGGTAACGAACGTTCTATTTTATCGATCAACTGTCTAGAAGAAAACCTCGAAAAAGCACTACATTTATTCGATGAGTTACTGTACCATTTTACCTTTGATCAAGAGAGGGTGGAAGAATATAAATCTCAATTGATAAAAAATCGTGAAAACGCGATGCAAAATCGTTCCAAGATCAACAATGCATTGTATATGTGGGCGAAATATGGCCCGAATAACCGGCAGCGAAACATGTACAAAACCAACAAAATCCATACACTTGAACGAGAAGATTTCGAGCAATGTCTTCATCATTTCACTGCTTGTCCCAAAGAAATTTTTGTGTATGGATCTAATAGAAACCATGTAAAAAGACTACTCCTACAACAAATTCATCCTAGCGTAAAACAAACTCCGGCAAAGCGTATTTTTTCACAAGATGCAAGCAACGGCACGATTTATTTCGTACCGTATGAGATGGTCCAAACCGACCTAAATTTCGTTAGCCGTGATGATTTATTCGATCCGAAAAAAATTGCTTACGCTATGATGTTCAATGAGTTGATAGGCAGCGGACTCTCGTCTATAGTTTTCCAAGAAATACGAGAAGCCAAATCGCTAGCGTACTCGGCACGAGCCTATTACGAAACCGGGAACACATGCCAAGATTACAGTTATGTTACGGCTTCGATCGGAACACAACCCGACAAGATGGTGGATGCAATAAAAAGTATGAATACGATTCTAAACAAAATGCCAAACGCCAAAATTCAGTTTCAGGCTGCAAAGACATCAATAATCAAAAGCATATCGAGTAAACGATATCAACAAGCAGATATTTTCTTTTATTGGATGTCGATGAAAGACAAAGGAATCTCTTTCGATTACCGAAAAGAAATCTTATCAACCATAGAAAGAATGAGTATCGAAGATTTTGATATTTTTTATCAGCAACATATTGTTCCCAAAAATCAGAATCTTGCAATTATGGGAAAACGTGAAGAAGTAGTACCACGTTTAGAGGAATTGGGACTTTCGATAGAAGAAAAATCAATCGAAGAACTGTTTAATTTCTAAAAAAAATATCGTTCGTATCAATAGATTCGAACGATATTTTTTCTGTTGAAAATTAGATTACAACTTGGTGAAATCGTCTTTTAGAACTTTTATTTTCGCCAACAAATCTTTCTTTACTACTTCGTATTGATCTGCAGAATCTAACGGATGATGAACCGAAAAATAGAACTTAATTTTCGGCTCTGTCCCCGAAGGCCGACAAGCTACCTTGCTGCCATTTTCGGTATAGAATATCAATACATTAGATTTTGGTATTGACAAATGCTCTTCTTTATTTGTGATTAGATTTCGAGAAACAGAGGTTTGATAATCATTAATTTTGATTACTGCAGAACCTGCTATTTCTTTGGGCGGATTTTCTCTGAAAGTCAGCATCATTTTTTGGATCGTTTCTGCCCCTTCTTTACCGGGTTTTACTAACGAGATCAAGTCTTCTTGATAAGCGCCCAACTCTACATAAATGTCGATTAGTTTTTGATACAATGATCGACCTTTAGCTTTTTCTACAGCAGCAATTTCGGCAATCAACAAAGAAGAGGTTACCGAGTCTTTATCGCGAACAAAATCCCCTACCATAAAACCAAAAGACTCTTCTCCTCCACCGATAAATTTCTGTTTACCTTCTTCTTGGCGAATCATGTCTGCAATCCATTTAAAGCCCGTTAGTCCGACTTTACAATCTACTCCGAATTTTTCTGCCATCGGGAAAAAGATATCCGAGGTTACAATCGTCGAACCAATGAATTCTTTTCCAGTAATCTTACCATCTTTTTGCCATTGTTCTAGCAAATAATAAGTTAGCAATGTATTGGTCTGATTACCGTTGAGTAAGATCATTTTCCCGTTTAAATCTCTAATAGCAACTCCTAATCTATCAGCATCGGGATCGGTACCGATTACTAAATCTGCCCCGATTTTTTCGGCCAAATCAAGAGCCATAGAGAGTGCTTCGGGTTCTTCTGGGTTGGGAGACTTCACGGTCGGGAAATCGCCATTCGGTTCTTTTTGTTCTTCGACTAAATGAAATTGTTTGAAGCCTGCTTTATCAAATGCTTTTGGCGTGATGGCAATTGAGGTTCCGTGAATCGTGGTGAAAACAATTTTTATATTTTCTTTTCCTTGATCATTAAAACGTGCATTTTCTACGGCAGCTTCGATAAAAGCGCGATCAACTTCTTCTCCGATAAACGTTAACAGCTCGTCATTTCCAGAAAAGTTGATATCTCCAACTTCTACAGTTTGTACCTTTTCTATAATAGCTTTATCATGTGGTGGTACAATCTGTCCACCATCATTCCAATACACCTTGTATCCGTTGTAGTTTGGCGGATTATGCGAGGCCGTGAGAACTATCCCTGCATTACAATGCAAATGTCGTACAGCAAACGACAATTCTGGAGTCGGCCGAAAGTTATCGAACAGATAAACTTTTATGCCATTTGCGGTTAGGATGTCGGCTACGATTCTTGCAAATGTATCGGAGTTGTGTCGTACGTCATAGGCTATTGCCACAGATTTTTCTTCGGATGGGAATTGTTCTTTGATATAGTTTGCCAAACCTTGTGTTGCAGCACCCAACGTGTATTTATTGAGTCGATTGGTTCCTACACCCATTATTCCGCGCATTCCTCCAGTACCAAATTCCAAATCCTTGTAAAAAGAGTCATCCATTTCTTTTGGATCTTGTTCGATTAGTCTTTTTACTTCTTGGCGTGTTTTTTCATCATACACGTCTGTTAACCATTGCTGTGCTTTTTCTAAGCTTGTTTTCATGTTGTACTATTTTTTTATTACTTGCGCTTGATCAGCAATTTTGGTGTCTTTTCTTGGGTTTCCTATATATTCTACAACAGCGGTCCCTTTGGCATCTCCTACCAAAGAGTTTCTAGAGTTTATAATGATTTGTGCATTATTTTCCACTACAAATTTGGTATCATTTACTTCGAAATTTGTTAAGTTTAGGTTTGCCTGATCATAGGCTTTCAAATTCAGATTGACTGCTGTTCCTCTTAGGTCTACTTGAGTTTGATTTTGTGCTTTCAAATCAAAATCATTCGTTATTAGATAGATTTCACTTAATTTTGCTTGATCTTTTAACGAGATTGCCAGATTGTCTGCATTCAATGTTCCGACTACTTTAGCACTGGTTAAACCTTTTATTTCTAAGTTTTTAAAATCCCTAGTTACATAAACAAAAACTTGGTAATTGTTGTATTTATCCACTGGAATTTTCTCACTGAGTAACAAGGTTTTACCTTTGGCTTCTATGGTAAAGTTATCGAGAATATTTTGATGACTTTCTACCTCTACTTTATTTTCAGTTCCAGGTATCAAGGTTAATTCGCAATTACAGTTTGCTTCTAGTGACTGTATAGTTTCTACATTTTTCGAAACAATTTTTTGGTTGGATGGACCTTCTCCATCTATATTCGATTGACATGATGCAAAAAGCAAGCTTGCCACAGAAAGTACATATATTTTTTTCATAATTTTTAATTTAATAGACATTGATTTGATCCTTTATCGAATACAATGTTTTGTCTGTTTTTTTTCTTACGATGAGTTCTCCCAAAAACGCTGCCAAAAATAGCTGAGTTCCTAAAACCATCGTTGTCAAAGAAATATAAAAAAAAGGATTATCGGTTATTAAGCGGGCTGGTTTTTCTCGTATATAAACTTTTATAAGCTTATCAAAGCCTAAATACATCGAAAATAAAAATCCTAATAGAAACATTAACGTACCCAAAAGGCCGAAAATATGCATTGGTCGATTCCCAAATTTCGAAACAAATGATAATGTTATCAAGTCTAGAAAGCCATTCACGAAACGACTTGCGCCAAATTTAGAATAACCGTATTTCCTTGCCTGGTGCCGTACTTGTTTTTCTAAGATTACATTGTAGCCATTATTTTTGGCCAAAACAGGAATGTATCGGTGCATATCCCCATAGAGTTCAAGGTTCTTTGCAACTTCACTTTTATAGGCTTTCAGGCCGCAATTGAAGTCATGTAACTCGACTCCAGAGGTTTTTCTTGCCACCCAATTGAATAACTTCGAGGGTAGATTTTTCGTTAGTTTGGGATCTTTTCTTTTTTGCTTCCAACCCGAGACGATGTCTGCATTTTTATTAATCAACATGGAATAAAGATTTGGGATTTCTTCGGGGAAATCTTGTAGATCAGCATCCATCGTAATGACAACTTCGCCTTTTGCTATTGCAAAAGCTGCACTTAACGCTTGAGATTTTCCATAATTTTTTCGGAAACGAATGGCTCTTATTTCTGGGTTGAATTTTGATAAATACTCAATTACCTGCCAAGAATCATCCGTACTCCCGTCATCAACAAAAATCACCTCGAATGAGTAGTCGTATTGTTGACATATTTTTTTTATACGACTGAATAGTTCTTCTAAAGAATCTTGCTCATTGAGCAACGGAATGACAATCGAAAGCTTCATTTTAATAGATACGTTTTTTTAGAAATTGAGCAAAAAAGGCCGAAATCATTATGTAATACAATAAAACTAAGGGGTAGAAGGCAAAGAAGTTACGAAAAGAGAATAAATTAACGCCCATCACACTTTCGTCTTCTCGTAATTTTTGGATATCTTCTTTGATACTTGCTTCATTGTTATCGGAAAAAGTATCCATAAAACCATCTTTAAGGACATCTTGTAGCCATAGACCAGATGTATTCATAAAAATGAAAATAATTATTAGACTAACACTTCCACCCAAGAATAAGGGTAAAAACCCTTCTCTCAATCCTTCTCTAAAGGTCATTAAATGCTCTATTTCTGTAGCGGTTTTGGCTTTTCTCTTAGAGTAAGTAAAGACCTTGTAAAAAGCATAACCTCCATATAAAGGCACCAAAACAAAGGCGTTGAGAAAGATAGAGGTTTTGTAAAAAGATTTTGCAGTAATGGACCCATTGGTGCTGAAAATCATATAATATCCGAAAAAAATAACCAAAGTTGCAGCGACTAAAATCACGGCATCTTTAATAAAAGTTGACAATTGATTCATCTGACAAAGATAACGAAACTCGTTTGAAAAAAATGTATATTTACACTAACTATCCTTTACTTTTATATTCTGAATTTTATAATAAGATTCTAGCATTTCTACCTATTTTTTGTTTTTTATTTATTCATAATCGATTGATCTGTTACACAACCTAAAAAGAATGCATGATCAAGAAAAACTTCATTATAATCCAGCCAAACAATTTTTGGATAGAGATTTTTCATCGAAAGTAGTAAAGATTGAGAAAATGCAGAGTATTATCTTTGTATTTGCATACACTTTTTTTTTAATAAGCTAGGTATATTCACCCATAACACACGAAACAAGAAAAAAATTACCAACTAACAATCAACAAATTACAAAGGATTGAACATGTTTTTAGCGAATTGATTTTCTGTTATAAAAAAATAAGCATATATTTGCATCGGCAAGTCCTACACAACCAGCTCCTGTTGAATCCTCCAGGACGGGAACGTAGCAAAGGTAAACGGTTGTAGCGGTGTGATGTAGGTCGCTTGCCACTTTTTTTTTAAATTCCTCTCAACAATTTTTTTCCCCTTATTTTTATTCGTAATTTTGCGTCCATTGTTTTGAATTCAATGGAAAAAAATACACCAAAATTTATCTTTGTAACAGGTGGCGTTACCTCTTCCCTAGGGAAAGGAATTGTCGCATCTTCCCTTGGAATGTTGCTACAAGCACGTGGCTATCGTGTAACAATCCAAAAATTAGACCCTTATATTAACGTCGATCCAGGCACACTGAATCCGTACGAGCATGGTGAATGCTATGTAACCGAAGACGGAGCAGAAACCGACCTCGATCTCGGACACTACGAACGTTTTCTCAATCGAGCTACTTCACAAGCCAATAGCGTAACTACTGGTCGTGTGTACCAAACCGTAATAGAAAAAGAACGTCGTGGAGATTATTTAGGTAAAACTGTTCAGGTTGTCCCACATATTACCAATGAAATAAAAAGAAGAATAAAACTTCTTGGCAATACAGGAGATTACGACATCATTATTACCGAAATCGGAGGAACTGTAGGCGACATAGAGTCGTTACCTTATATAGAAACCGTTCGCCAACTGATTTGGGAATTAGGGGAGAAAAATTCTATAGTGATTCACCTCACATTAGTTCCTTATCTATCTGCTTCTGGCGAATTGAAAACCAAACCTACCCAACACTCTGTTCGTACTTTGATGGAAAGTGGCATCCGAGCAGATGTATTGGTTACGCGCACCGAACATCATTTACCAAAAGACGTAAAAGCGAAATTGGCACAATTCTGCAATGTGAAAAAAGAAAATGTAATCGAATGTATGGATGCCGAATCCATCTATGGCGTTCCTTTCTTATTGCATGAGCAACAATTTGACGAAGTCGTTCTCAAAGGACTAGATTTACCTTATAATCAACAACCCGATTTTACACTTTGGAAAACGTTCTTAGAACGCTCACTACACCCAAAAAACGAAATCGAAATTGCTTTGGTAGGAAAATATGTAACCCTCCACGACTCCTACAAATCAATCACAGAAGCTTTTACACATGCTGGTGCAACACTAGACACAAAAGTAAAAGTTCGTTGGGTTTATTCTGGCGATCTTACCGAAAGCAATGTGGCCGATGAACTAAAAGGTGTACACGGCATATTGATTGCTCCTGGTTTTGGGGATCGCGGTATTAATGGCAAAATTATCGCAGCCAATTATGCTCGCCGAAATCGTATCCCAACCTTAGGGATTTGTTTAGGGATGCAGATCATGGCGATAGAATTTGCGCGTAATGTTTTAGGCTATGAAAAAGCAGATTCTACCGAAATGGATACCCAAACACCTCACCCTGTTATCTCTCTAATGGATGCCCAAAAAAATGTTACCGAAAAAGGTGGTACAATGCGTCTAGGAAGTTGGGTATGCGAATTGATCGAAGGTTCTAAAGCTGCCTCTATATACAAAAGCCAATTGATCAAAGAGCGTCATCGTCATCGTTACGAGTTCAATAACGATTTCAAAGAAGAGTTCGAACAAAACAACTTTATCCCAACAGGAATTAATCCTGAAACAGAACTGGTAGAAATATTAGAACTAGACCAACATCCATTTTACATGGGTGTGCAATTTCACCCGGAATACAAAAGTACGGTTGACTCACCTCATCCATTATTTATACAATTTATCGAGGCAACCCTTAATCACTCATTAAACGAAAAAATCAATGCAAAAGGAGAGAAACTTTGACTTTAATCAGCTCATCGGCTTTGTATTAATCGCCATATTATTTGGTGTTTACTTCTGGATGACCAAGCCCTCTGAAGAAGAATTGGCTAGGCAAAAACAGGAGTTACTAGCCAAAGAAGCTACTGAAAAAAACAAGGGAACCCAAAAAGATATTGCTCAATTCCCTACCGACTCCCTCGCTACACAACAAGTGGTAAAGGAGGAGAATGTTACCTTCGAAAATGAGCACGTAAAAATTCAGGTTAACGGTAGAGGTGGACAAATTGGCTTAGTACAATTAAAAGAGCATTTAGCATTCGATTCACTAAAAGGCGTTGATGCACAACCACTCTATTTAGTGAAAGATGGCAATAGCCAGTTTAATTTAAGCTTTAAAGATATCAATGGAAAAACCATTAATACGAAAGAACTAATTTTCAGCCCGAAACAAGAACAAAAAGGGTCGACTAAAGTTCTTACGATGACCGCCCAAATTGGTGCCGGGCAATTGCATTATATCTACTCTTTTGATGATAAATATGGATTAGATTTCCAGATACGGTCACAAGGATTGCACCGAGTAACGCATGACAAAAACATTGCACTTAACTGGAATTTGGATGCATTTAGTTTAGAAAAAGGTAAAGATCAAGAGCATTATTGGTCGCATACATATTTCAAACTCTCGGGTAAAAATAGCGTAGAATATGAACTTTTTGGTGCCGATAAATGGGAAGAAAAAGAAAGTATTGATTGGATTGCCTTTAAGCAACAATTTTTCGCTTCTATTCTATCCTTTGATGGGGGATTGAAAAACACCAATGGTGGTTCGATAAATTACGAAATCGGAAAAAGCAAATACAACAAAGGATTTAATTTTAGCGCACCAATCGAAATAAAATCTGGTGAAATCAATCAACATTTATCATGGGATTTTGTTCCACTAGACTTTAATAATCTGAAAAAATACAATGATAAAGGATTCGAAAAAATTGTATCGTATGGTTGGGGATTCTTAGGATGGTTGAATAAATATTTTTTCTTATTTATATTCCAATCTTTGGCAAAAATTGTTCCATACGGATGGGCAATATTCTTGATGACCATCGTAGTAAAATTAGTTCTATCACCGATTATGTACAAGCAGTACAGACAAAGTGCAATGATGAAAGTTTTGCGTCCTGAACTCAATGAACTCAATGAAAAATTCAAAGATCCGAAAGATGCAATGAAAAAGCAGCAAGCCACCATGGAAATTTATCGCAAAGCAGGGGTTAATCCACTTGCAGGTTGTTTACCAGCTTTATTGCAGATTCCGATTTTCTATGCTTTGTTCCGATTCTTTCCGAACGTAATCGACTTGCGAGGAGAACCTTTTTGGTTTGCTGAAGATTTAACCGCCTTCGATTCGGTTATTCAGATACCAGCAAGTATCCCATTCCTCAACGGACACTTGAGTATTTTTGCTCTTTTATATATCGTTGCGATGATGGTCTATTTCAAAGTATCTGGTTCGATGGATAACTTCAACAATATGCCACAGCAAGAAGGGATGCCCAATATGCAATTCATGAAATACATGATGTATATAATGCCTATTTTCTTCTTCGTATTCTTAAATAATTACGCTTCTGGTCTTTCTTGGTATTATTTGGTATCGAATGTGATTAATATTTTCATTGTTCTTTATATCAAAAACGTAATGATCAAAGAAGATAAAATCCATGCAATGATACAAGAAAACAAAGCTAAACCTATGAAAACAAGCAAGTTTAGCCAACGCATGCAAGAAATGATGAAAAAAGCACAAGAAATGCAAGCCGAACAAGAGCGAATGAAGAAAAACAATAAAAGATAATTCATCTTACACCATAACAACACAAGAAGCCTTATCTTTGAATAAGGCTTTTTTTATATGAAATATTTAAGATACGGTTTATTGTTTTGCACTGTTTTATGGTTTGGATGTCGCCCTTCGATTGATGAAAAAGAGTTGGCATATACCAAAATCATCGAAAGAAATAAACCCAAAGATGGTTTTCCGAAACCGGTTGGTTATGTAAACGATTTTGATTCTATTTTCTCTGTTACCGAAAAAAACAAATTGCAGGATAAACTTCAACGTTACGATAATCTTACCTACAATCGTATTATTTTGGTCACCATACCTAGCTATTATCAATATTCTTCGATAGACGATTTTGCAAAAAACCTTGGCGAACAATGAGATATGACTAAAAAAGAAATTGACAATACTATCTTTATTATTGTGAATCTTGCCCAAAAAGAAGTGAAAATAGAAGTAGGCTCTACAAGTGAAAATTTTATCCAAGACTCGATAAAAGAAAAAATCACAGAAAATCTATTACAAGATGCTCTGCCCCAAAATAAGCTTTACGATGGTTTTGACAAGGCTATAAATAAACTGATTATGGCTCGACAAAAATCAACCTTCTAAAATGTAAAAGGTGAAAACCGCATTGGTTTTCACCTTTTTATTTTAGAAGCTATTGAACTAGTTTATTTTTCTATAGTTTTGTAACGTGCAGTTGTCAACTCTTTTGAGATTGCGGTACGCTCCATTTTTATTTTCCCTGCACCAGTTTCTAGGATAAAATGGTCATCAGACAATTGTCCTATTCTACCATGAATCCCAGAGGTCGTTACCACCTGATCACCGACTTTTACCTCGTCTTGAAATAGTTTTTCTTTTTTTTGTCTTTGCATAGTCGGACGAATCATAAAGAAGTACATTATGATGAACATTCCACCAAAAAGCAGCAATGTTCCCCATCCTCCTCCTTCAGCGCCTGCTTGTAAAAAAATTGATGAAGTCATTCGTATTATTTTTTTTATTTATTAGTTGCTTATTCTACAACGTTTGCAGAAATCGTAAACTCCTCTAAACCTTGAGCTGTATTTGTCGTAAGACTTACTTTTTTCTGTGTGTTTCCTAGAACAGTTCCTGCAGTAAACTGAACTTTGATCGAATCTTTACCGCCTGCAGGTATAGGTTCTTTCGGCCACTCTGGCACTGTACAACCACAAGTTGCACGTGCATCTTTTATCACTAGTGGAGATTTCCCTTCGTTGGTGATAACGAAATAATGATCTTTCGATTCATTCATTTTCACATCGCCATAATTGAAGTTCGATTCGCTCAATACCAAAACTGGTGCATTTTCTGGATCCACCACATTTTCGGCAATTTCTGTTTTTTCCTGCTCAGTATACACATCTGTGGCACTTTCTTTTTTACAAGCTGTAAAAGCTGTTGTTATAGCTAAAGCACCCAATAAGAAGAGTCTATTTTTTTTCATACTTTTTATTATTTCTTCAAATATACTTAAAATTATTTTTCAAATAATCCTCTCCCGAATTTATTTACCTGATTAGAGTCAGTAAGTTTTCTCAAAGCTTTGTCTAAAATTCCATTCACGAAAATTCTACTTTTTTCGGTTGAATAATTCTTCGCCAATTCGATGTATTCATTGATCGTAACTTTGGTAGGGATACTTGGAAAACGTTTAAACTCGGTAATTGCCATCTCTAAAATAATCAAGTCAACAGCAGCAATCCTATCCAACTCCCAGTTTTCGGCCATCTCACCAATGAATTCTTTGTTTTGGGATTGATGCTTCACTGTTAATCGAAATAAATCTTGTGCAAACTTTTGATCTTCCTCGTCTTTATACACTTTGAAAAGCCTGATATTTTCTCCACTTTTTGTTGTAAAAGATTGTATCGTATTATACACCATCGTATTCGCAATATGAATATCATCTACCCAATTGATGTGTTGCTCCTCGAACCAATCGTGCAGACCTTCGTTATCGGCAATAAAATTCACGAAAAATTGTGTAATAAATGCTTTGTCCTCATCTAAAGAGTGTATTTCACTCTTCATATAATCTACATACAAATCACTTTTTATCAACGACTTGTAAATATTATTGGGGTACGAATCATAAATATCCCAACTAATTTGTTTGTTCTTACTTACATAGTCGTTCAACTCATTATTTATCGATAAAATATGAAAAACTTTGTTATCGACAAACTTCATATTCGGGTGTAAGTCTTCCTGTGTTGGGAAGTTTTTGGTTTTACCTATCTCGATTTTCTCGAGTGCAATGTCTTTCTGTATCAAAATAGTATTAAGAAGGTAAAGGTATAAATCGTATATCTGATCGATGCCTTTCATCATATTTTTCTCGATGATACGAACATCACTATCAGACCCTTGACTATTGTACGCATAGATTGCTTGCATTACTTTTTCTCGAAGTTGTCTTCTTCCCAACATAATTTCAATGATATAACGTCCTAAATTTTGGCAAAGGTACGTAAAATTGTAATTTTGTCTAGTGAAAGCGTTACAGAAATTAAATAAATTCTTGTGGAACTATAAATGGAAACTCATTATTGGTTTTTTTCTCATCATTTGTTCCAACTATGTCAATGTATTTTCAATCAATTATATTGGGAAAGCTCTGAACTCTGTACAAGAGTTATTGACCAACTTTATAGAGAAGGGTAACCTCGATATTGAAACCCTCAAGCAAGGTCTTTTATGGACAGTCTTGGCTTTTATTGGTTTGAAGATTTTGGCCGGTATATTAACCATCGGAACGCGACAAATGATTATTGCCACTTCGAGATTGATAGAGTACGACCTGAAAAATGTTATCTTCCAGCATTATCAGAACCTATCGCTCACCTTCTATAAGAAAAATAAAACAGGCGATTTAATGAACCGTATCACCGAAGATGTTTCGCTCGTACGACAATATTTAGGGCCGGGAATTATGTACCCAATCGATTTACTTTCTCGCACGTTCATTTTGTTTATCTTTATGTTGCAAATCGATCGAGACCTTACCCTATACACCCTGGCACCTTTACCTATTTTATCTTTATTGATTTATCAAGTTGCACTTCGGATCAATAAAAGAAGTAAAATACTGCAAGCACAACAATCGCTTATATCTTCTTCTGTACAAGATACCTTTGCCGGAATACGAATCATCAAGTCTTTCAACACCGAGGATTTTATCAAGAAAAAATACGAATTAAGCTCTGATTTATACCAAGATAAAGCACTTTCTTTAGCACAAATTCAGGCAGCTTTTGGTCCGTTAATGATTATTATTGTAGGGCTTAGCAATCTAGTGATTTTATATCTAGGCGGAAAGAAATACATGGACGGAACGCTAAGCATTGGTGTAATCGGACAATTTTTCATGTACCTCAACATGTTGATTTGGCCATTTACATCTTTGGGTTGGGTAACGATGATTGTGCAGCGTGCGGAAGCCTCGATGGCAAGAATCAATGAGTTTCTTGATCAAGAATCAGAAATAGTAAATCATACCCAAGAGCCTACACCAATCAAAGGAGAAATCGAGTTCCGAAATGTCAGTTATATCTATGAAAATACAGGTATCAAAGCTCTCGACAGTGTTTCCTTCAAACTAAAAAAAGGAGAAACCTTAGCGATTATTGGCAAAACAGGTTCGGGAAAATCGACCATTGCTTTACTGATTGCTCGTTTGTTGCAACCAACATCAGGTGAAATTCTTCTGGATGGCAAACCTTTGGATTCATTCAACTTATACGACTTGAGAGAAGCTATTGGGTTTGTCCCTCAAGAATCCTTTTTATTTTCGGATACTATCCAAAACAATATTCTATTTGGGAGTGATGAACAAGACCAAGAGAAAGCAATACATTATGCCAAACAAGCTGTGGTGCACGATAACATTATGGGTTTCAAAGAAGCTTATCAAACGGTTGTTGGAGAGCGCGGCGTCACACTTTCGGGTGGGCAAAAACAACGTATCTCTATTGCAAGAGCTTTGGTAAAAAACCCTCAGATTCTTATTTTCGATGATGCTCTTTCTGCTGTTGACACTGAAACAGAAGAACAAATTCTCACAAATTTAGAAACCGAAATCGAGTCCAAAACAGCCATTATTATTACTCATAGAATTTCATCGGCCAAAAATGCCAACGAGGTTTTAGTCTTGAATGATGGGCAGGTTGAAGAGTTCGACACACCATCGAATTTAATGAAAAGTGATAATTATTTTTCTATCCTATATAGAGAGCAACTCAAAGAAACCTAAATTATTTTTAGAAACCCTTGCTTTTAGTTAAAATTTATTTAGTTTTGTTAACAAAGTATTAAAAAATAAATTACCTTTAACACATGAGCGAATTTGAAAAATATGAAAGTGTAGATACAGATGGGATATTTTCCAAGGTACTACGAGCAGGACGCCGAACGTATTTTTTCGATGTAAGAGAGACCAAGGCAGGCGATTATTATCTCACCATAACCGAGAGTAAAAAGAATACTTTAGACGATGGAAACATCCAATACAAAAAACACAAGATTTATTTGTATAAAGAAGATTTTACCAATTTCAAAGAATTGTTAAACGAAACTACCGCCTATATTCTAAAAGAAAAAGGTGAAGTTGTAATTTCTGAAAAACATCAAAACGATTTCAATCCGAAGAAAGAGTTCTCGAACGACCAAAGTAATGGGGTAACAAACGATTTCACAGATCTCGAGTTCGAAGACATTTAATCATAAACTTTATCGACAAAAAAAGCCGTGAAATTGTTTATTATTCACGGCTTTTTTTATGCTATAAGCTTGGTTTATTTCGCTATTTTTTTATAGATAAAAAGCAATAGCACTGCACCTAGAATTGCAACAAGAAACCCCTGGAAAGACCATTTACTTTCGTCGAGCGTAAAAAAGAAAGAAGCTATCCATCCGCCCAAAATAGAACCTAAGATCCCAATTATTATAGTTACGAAAAATCCTCCTGGGTCTTTACCTGGAGATATCATTTTAGCAATTACACCCGCAATTAATCCGAAAATAGCCCATGAAATAATATTCATGATAAAGCCAAAAATCAAAGTTGAAATTAACATATTTTTATTTTTTTAAAGTTTATATTATCAGTTTAACAAAAAACATACCTAAAAAGAAAAAGATAAATAAAACTTAAAATTTTAACATTTCTCCAAAACTCAATATTATAGCGTAACTTTGCCTTGGTTAATAAAAAAACAAACTATACGAATGGCTTTAATAAAATCTATATCTGGTTTACGCGGCACTATTGGTGGCGAACCTGGCAACAACCTTACACCTATCGATGCAGTGAAGTTTGCAGCTGCCTATGGTACTTGGCTAAGAGAAAATAAAACGAAACAATCTTTATCGGTGGTGATTGGTCGAGATGCCCGTATTTCGGGCGAAATGATAAGTCAATTGGTATCCAACACCTTGATTGGGTTAGGCATACATGTAATCGATTTAGGCTTATCGACCACTCCTACGGTAGAGGTTATGGTACCAAAACTAGATGCAGATGGAGGGATAATCTTAACCGCTTCTCATAACCCAAAAGAATGGAATGCACTGAAACTCCTCAATGAACAAGGAGAATTCATTTCTGCAGCAGAAGGGCAAAAAATTTTAGACCTTGCCGAAAAAGAAGCTTTTCAGTTTGCGAAGGTGGATGATCTTGGCCAATATAAAAGCTATACAACCGCAATTGACGAACATATTGAAATGATTTTGGCTTTACCTTTGGTAAACAAAGAAGCCATACAAGCAAAAAATTTCAAAGTGGTGATAGATGCTGTAAATTCTACCGGAGGAATTGCTATCCCCAAATTGTTGGATCAATTAGGAGTATCGTATATAAAATTATATTGCGAGCCGAACGGCCATTTCCCACACAATCCAGAACCTCTAAAAGAACATCTTACCGATATCTCTAAAAAAGTAGTGGAAGAAAAAGCAGATTTCGGCATTGTTGTAGATCCCGATGTAGACCGCTTGGCACTAATCAATGAAGACGGCTCTATGTTTGGTGAAGAGTATACCCTGGTAGCTGTTGCCGACTACGTATTGAGCAAAACTCCTTCTGCAACGGTTTCAAATCTTTCTTCTTCGCGTGCTTTGAGTGACATTGCTAAAAAATATGGCCAAATTTATGAGCCTTCTGCAGTGGGTGAAGTAAACGTGGTAGAAAAAATGAAAGAATTGAATGCGAAAATTGGCGGTGAAGGAAATGGTGGAATTATTTATCCAGAGTTGCATTATGGCCGTGACTCATTGGTCGGGATTGCACTTTTCTTGACACATTTAGCAGAACAAAATAAAAAAGTAAAAGAACTTAGAGATACTTATCCGGCTTATTATATGGCCAAAAAGAAAATCGAATTGACCCCTGAAGTCGATGTTGATCAAATTTTAGAAAACATCCAAAACTATTATAATGACACCAATATCAATACCATAGATGGAGTAAAAATTGATTTTGACGATGAGTGGATTCACCTAAGAAAATCGAATACAGAACCGATTATCCGAATCTATACCGAGAGTACTTCGCAAGAAAAAGCAGAAGCTTTGGCCGATTCTGTTATAGAAAAAATAAAACATATTGTATAGAAAGTTATAAACTAGAGAATAGAACCTTAATTTTATCAAATAATATCACTAACTTTCGTATATGGATGATGAATTAATGAATAATGATTACGTAGACCAATTTGAATCGATGCTCGAAAACAATGATACTATTTTTTTCGATTCGGAGCAAATGTGTGAGATTATTGCTTTTTATCTAGAAATTGGTGATTACGAATATGCACAGAAGGCCTTAGAATATGCCTATCAATTGTATCCAGACAATACCAATATACAGATAAAAGAGTTAGAGTACTATATATATATCGACGAATTGGTTGCTGCTACAGAAATAATAAGAAAACTAAGAGATTTGGCTCAAAATGATTTGGACTATCTTTTGGCAGTGGCTAAATATTGGAGCCTGAAAAACAACCCAAAGTTAGCAATCCAATTCTACCAAAAAGCTTTGATGTGGGATGAAGAGCTTGATTATATTTATAATTGCATTGGGAGCGAATACCTCCATTTAGATGCTTTGAGTTCTGCGTTGGTGTATTTTAAAAAATCATTGGACGAAAATCCACAAAACGAATTTGCTTTCTACTCGGCCATACAATGCTACGAAGAGCTTCATCAAACCAATGAATGCATAGAGTTTCTCAACCATATTATTGATCAAGATCCATACAACGAAAATGCATGGTATCAATTGGGTACACTTTATTCAAGTCAGAAAAAATACCAAGAAGCCCTTCGGGCATTCGATTTTGTTACAATCATCAATCCGCAAAACATTTCAGGCTATAACCAGAAAGCATTTTGCTTCGAGCAATTACAAGATTATACAGCGGCTATTCTAGAATACCAAGAAATTTTACCTTTGGATGATACAGCGGCTTTTACCTACATCAAAATTGGGGAATGTTACAAGAAATTAAAACAACCATTCAAAGCACTTCAGGCTTTCCACAAAGCTATTCATGATGATCCACAATTAGAAAAAGCTTGGATTTGCACTTCTGATTTGTATGAGAGTTTAGGAAATTATCAAGACGCAATGTATTACCTAGATCGTGCACTAGATTTGGATGCCAACGTTTCTGATTATAGGAAAAGACATGCCTATCTCAACATTCAACTTGGCCAGTACGAAGAAGCCATACAAGACTATCAGTTCTTAACCGAGCATGACCCCCTAAATCTCTACAATTGGTTGGGCATGGTAGAGACCCTGATTGCGATTGGTGATTATTCTCGTGCTGTAGAAACCATCCATAAAGGACTGGTACACTTCAATCGTGCCGAATTGTTGTATCAGCTAAGTAATTGCTATTATTTATTGAATGAGGAAGAAAAAGGTCTAAATGCTTTTCAACTTGCAGTACGACTAGACGAATCCATCAAGGTCGAGATGTATAAAAAATATCCTATTCTTTTTAATAGAACAAGCTTTTTATTCGAAGAATAACACATTTTCAACGCTTTTAAATTCGATAAACTTGTGGCGAAATCGTAACTTGTGGTCATGCAAATCACCTAACTAATGAACTACGTAGCACATCAAGTTTTATCATTCGGCGACCCGAATCTTCAGCTAGGAAATCTATTGGGTGAGGTAGTAAAAGGAAATCAATATCAGCAATACTCACCCAACTTACAAAAAGGGATATTATTGCATCGGCAAATAGACACATTTACCGACGCACACCCTATTGTGAAAGAGAGTACTGCCCTTTTGCATGCCGATCAAGGGAAATTTTCTCCTATTGTAATTGATGTTATTTTTGACTATTTCTTGATTCAACATTGGGAGACATTTGTTACACAACCTTTTAAGAGCTTCAAAAAAAATTGTTATCAATTATTCAAAACATCAGAACAAATCTTCCCACCAAAATTACAATACATTATCTACCATTTACTTTTACATGATTGGTTCGAGAACTACACTACACTAGAAGGTGTTGCACTTACCTTGCGCAATATTGGCAAGCGAACAAAGTTCGAGAATCGTTTGGCTAACTCCCTACCAATTCTTCGACAACATTTACCAGAGCTAGAAAGAAATTTTTTTTCTTTTTATCCACAATTAGAACAGAATTGCCGAAGATTTCTTTTTAGATAACATCAAATTTCCTTAGCTTTAACCACAAACAAAAATGAAAAATGGATCTTACATTTAACAAGAGAGAAGATTACAATAAATTAGAGTTAAGTAAACTCAAACGCAAGTTAACAGAAGTGTATTTGGGTGGCGGCGAAAAGAGAATAGCATCCCATAAAGCAAAAGGAAAACTAACTGCTCGCGAACGGATCGACTATTTACTAGATCCCAAAAAACCAAGCATAGAAATTGGTGCTTTAGCTGGCGATGGAATGTACGAAGAAGAAGGTGGTTGTCCTTCTGCAGGAGTTGTTGTGAAAATTGGATATGTATCTGGCAAACAATGCATCGTTGTTGCCAATGATGCAACAGTAAAAGCAGGTGCATGGTTTCCGATAACGGGTAAAAAAAACCTTCGTGCACAAGAAATCGCCATGGAAAACAGATTACCCATCATCTATTTGGTCGATAGTGCAGGAGTATATTTACCAATGCAAGACGAAATATTTCCGGACAAAGAACATTTTGGTCGTATTTTCCGTAACAACGCAATCATGTCATCAATGGGGATTACCCAAATCTCTGCCGTTATGGGAAGCTGTGTTGCCGGTGGTGCTTATCTCCCAATAATGAGTGATGAGGCCATGATTGTAGATAAAACCGGCTCTATCTTTTTGGCCGGAAGTTACTTGGTAAAAGCTGCTATCGGAGAAGAAATAGACAATGAAACCTTGGGTGGTGCTACCACACACTGTGAAATTTCTGGAGTTACCGATTACAAAGCCAAAGACGACAAAGATGCTCTTGATCGGATCAAATCGATTATGAGTAAAATAGGTGATTATGAAAAAGCTGGTTTCAACCGAGTAGAAGCTGTAAAACCTGCACTCAACGAAGAAGATATTTACGGTATCTTACCTATATCTCGTGCCGAGCAATACGATATGTACGAAATCATCAAGCGTTTGGTTGATAATTCTGAGTACGATGAATACAAAGGCGATTACGGTAAAACGATAATTTGTGTTTATGCACGTATAGATGGTTGGGCAGTAGGGATTGTAGCTAATCAACGAACCGTCGTAAAATCTAAAAAAGACGGAATGCAGTTTGGTGGTGTAATTTATTCGGATTCTGCCGACAAAGCAACCCGTTTTATTGCCAATTGTAATCAGAAAAAAATCCCATTGGTCTTCTTGCAAGATGTTACTGGCTTCATGGTTGGGTCTAAATCCGAACACGGTGGCATCATCAAAGATGGTGCAAAAATGGTAAATGCAGTTTCCAACTCTGTTGTACCAAAATTTACTATCGTCGTAGGTAACTCCTATGGTGCAGGAAATTATGCCATGTGTGGTAAAGCTTACGACCCTCGTCTCATTGCCGCTTGGCCTTCTGCGCAATTAGCAGTAATGGGTGGTGAACAAGCAGCAAAAGTATTGCTACAAATAAAAGAATCTGCACTAAAAAGTAAAGGGATCGATGTAGACGAAACCAAAAAGAACGAACTTCTTGCAGACATTACCGAAAAGTATAACAAACAAACGAGTCCGTACTATGCAGCTGCTAGAATTTGGACCGATGGTATCATCGATCCTTTGGATACGCGAAAATGGATTTCGATGGGGATAGAAGCAGCCAATCATGCACCGATAGAAAAACCTTTTAATTTAGGTGTAATTCAGACCTAAATAAATAGAGTCGTACACTTATTGATCAATGAGAAACGCCTTCTGTTAGAAGGCGTTTCTCATTGATGGTTGTTTAATTTGTATAATTTATACAATTGTTTTATAGATATAATACAAATCCTTCCCGAAGGACCAATGTTTCACATATTCTTTATTGATGGCAACTTTCTGTGGCCAAATCACTTCATCATTGTATTGCAATGGGTTTTCTTGTAGAGCGAGGAGCTCTTCTTCGTTTCTAAACTTCAATTGGGCTGGACCTGTAAGCCCTGGTTTCACTTGTAGAATGATCCGGTCTTCACCTTGTAATTTATCTGCATACCCCTCTAAATCTGGACGTGGACCAACGAAACTCATCTCACCGATCAGAATATTATACAATTGTGGAATCTCATCTAGTTTTGTTTTTCGCAGTAATCTGCCAAAAGAAGTTATTTGTTTTTGATGGTTTTTGGTTCGGATGGTTCTAATCTTATAGATGGTGAAAAGCTTGGCATGTTGCCCCACTCTTTTTTGGCTAAACAAACCGAATTGCTGTGTATCTATCGTAGCGAGAATAATCAATAAAAAGATTAATCCTACCAACAGAAGTAGTAGGATTAAAGCAAAGGTTTTATCGAAAATGCTTTTCAGCATATAGCATCATTTTGATTTAATGTCGTTTGAAGTTACGAAAGAAACGTTTAATTCTACCGATAAAATTATCCTCGAAAAATTCATCTTCTTCAAAATAGCCATAACCATATGTCATACCGTAACCGTACTCATTCCCGTAGCCATAGCCATAGCCCATTTTCACTTGGAAATCGTTGAGGATAATCCCGATATTATTCAGTTCTCCGTCTTCGTATTTCGACTGGACGGCATTCAAAAAATTGCGCTCAGAGTAATTATATCGCGAAATGAAAAGTGTGGCATCTGCATACTTCAGCAAATCATAAGAGTCGGAAACTAAGCCAATTGGAGGAGTATCGAGAACAACATAATCGTAGCGTTCTTTCAGTTGGTTTATCAGCTCATCCATTTTCGTACTCAGAATCAATTCTGATGGATTTGGCGGAATTGGTCCGGCTGTAATGATATCAAGATTTGGAAGTTTTGTCGGTTGAATGATCTCCTGTAATCTGGCTTCATCAACCAAATAGTTGGTAACCCCGATATGGTTATTGAGCTTGAAATCATCAAAAATCTTCGGTTTGCGTAAATCCAACCCCAACAATACTGCTTTTTTATCTCCTGCTCCCAATACTGATGCCAAGTTCATCGACACAAAAGTTTTCCCTTCGCCTCCGATAAAAGAAGTTACTAGAATTGTTTTATTATTGGGATGCACAGCTGTTTTCTTGTACAAGAATTTCAAGTTCGATCGTACAGCACGGAAACTTTCTGCTATTCCTGATTTTGGTCGATCGATAACAATCAAAGGATTCATCTCACCTAAGTTTCCTATAATTCCGATCAAAGGGATTTTGGTTCGAGAGGTAATATCTTTTATTACTTTTACTTTCGTATCGAACAATTCTCTCAGAACTATATAAAGTAAGGGAGCTGCCAATCCGATTACCAGAGCGATTATGTAGTTTTGTTTACGATCGGGTGCGATAGGACCTTGTGATAAGTTTTGGGCATTGTCTACTATCAAAATATCCGATACATTCGATGCTATTTGCATATCGGCAATGCTGAGCTGCGTCATCAAACTGTTGTACATTTCATCATTGATTGCAAAGCCACGATTCGCTTCTAAGAAAGAGAATTCTTGTTGTGGTAGGAACTGTGCTTGACTTTCGTAATCACTCAACTTGCGTTCGATATCTTTCAGATCCGAGTTCAGTTTTCTACGTTGAGCACTCACTACATTATCGATCGATCTACGCGCTTCGGCTATTTGTTGATTCAGCAACTGTATTTCTTCCGACTGTGGCTGATAGGTCAACAACATTTCTTTTTTACGGTTTTCTAATGATTCGATTTCGGCAACATAATTCATGTAGTATTGTACATCGAGCCCAGCTATATTCAGGGCAATCATATTGTTAACGCTAGAATTTGATTTCGGAATCAAAGAGTTCAGAGCATTGATACGATCTATTTGCATCACTCGCTCACGCTCCAGGGAAGTAACGGCCGAGATTACTTCGCCTTTTTTACTTTCAAAATCATAAATCCTTTCTCTTTTTTGTAAATCGGTAAGGTTTTGGGATGCGCTATCGAGTTTTACTTTTACTTTATCGAGCTGAGATTGCAAATATTCTTTGGTCTTGATTGTAGCCAAGTTCTTTTCGGCCATTTCGTTTTTTATCAAGACTTTAAGAGAAGTATTGATGATATCTACAGCCTCGTTGAGATTTGTGGCCGTTTTACTCACCGAAACTATATTTGCGCCGGTTTGTACAGGTACTATGGAAATATTGCTCGAGGTACGCTGAATTGCTTCGTTGAGCGTTACCAGTTTGAAGGTATAGTTGCTTCCTTCGTAGTAAGGAATTTTGGTTCGAATGATTTTAAATCGGAAATTCTTCCCAGAAATCCATTGTCCATAACGAGCTTCAACCGGTAATTCTATATTGATGTTTTTTGAGTAGAGTGAGTCTTGTTCATAATTATATACTCTTCCTGTACCCGAGGTACTTGTTTGCTTGAGCCGGAAAGAAAATTCATTGATTGGTTCTACTGCAATTTCTTGATTGATAATTTGGGTATGAACCGTATCTACTACTACATTGAAAGGTGCATCTGTTTTATACGAATCTTTCTTTTTTAGTTTTCCTTCTTCGTAATAATATACATATCCTTCTGTTTCTTTTACAACAAAATCGTTGTGTGTTCTAGACGACATTACATATGACAGGGTTTGTACACGATTATTCGACCCTCCCCAAATGAAGTTAATCGAATTCGATGCACTCATGGTATTCGAGTTGTTGATTCCAGAGCCTATACGAAATGTTGCAGAAGTTTTGTATATATTTTTAAAATACCAGCTATTGAGATAAAAAGCTACCCCCAAAGCAAAACCAACAGAAAGAATAAATAGCGGCCAATGATTGATTATTCGAGGAATAAGTCGCTCGAAATCGAAAGCAAGAGGCGATACTTTATTTACTTTCTGAGAGTTTTGGTCGCTTGAACTATGTTGTTGCATATAGATTAGAGTTTATCAAAAAATAAGTATGCACCCAAAACGGTTGCTAATACACCCATTACAGTTGTAACGACAGATAACGGGTTGAGGCCTACACCCCACACTTTTTCTTTGCGTGGATTAATTACAATAATATCGTTATTCTGAACCCAGAAAAATTCAGAATTCATGATCGATTCTTTCGTCATATCGATATAAACTTGTTGTGTACCGGATGGAGTTGTTCTAATGACACGTACATTTTTCAGATCCGAGTAGATGTTATTCGTTCCTCCTCCTGTACTAGCCAAGGCTTCGAGCATACTAAAATCTCGTTTTCTACTTGTAAAATTCCCATTGACTCCTTCTCCTACTATAGTGTACTCTATCCCTGCCAAATCAACATCGATAAAAGTTCCATCGGGTGTATAGATCTTGTAGAATTCTGTTTTGATCTTTTCTCTTGCTTCTGCCAATGTAAGCCCTTCTACCTGAATCTTCCCGATACGTGGCAGTTCAATTGCACCATCTTCTCGAACATACACTCCTCCTAAAACGTTGTTAGTGTTATTTTGCTGATTGCCTCTTGCAATAAAATCACTCAAAATCCCCATGCTACTTGGTTCTCGGGATGAAACTTTGATAACAATATTATCGAATTTTTGGATATGATACACAGGTCGATTATAGGCAATCATTCCTCGGTTATCGAGTTTTAGTTTTTCGTCGGGTTGTATTAATTGTAAGTCTTTTAGAGATATACAGGATTGCAACGATAAAAGACCACAAAGTATACAAAAGAATAGAAATAATTTATTTTTCATATAGGTTAAGCTTTTGCTGTTTTCGATTCACTAAATGATATATAAGTACAACAAAACTAGTTGATAATATTAAAAATAACAAAAATAGAAAATTGATATCACTTCTACGTAATACGAAAGCAATTATGATAAATATGATATTGATGGATCCCAAAACAAGTCCTGTTGTAACATGATTTAGCCCTAAGAAAATTAGCTGATGATGCAGATGATTCTTATCGGGTTTCATAGGATTTTTGCCTTTACGCAACCGCGCAATGATTACCGAAACGGTATCGACAATCGGGATAACAAAGATATATAAACCAATTACAGGAGCCGAATTTAGTGAATAATTTGGCTGTGAGCTGATAAAGAGGAAACGAATCAATAAAAAGGTAAGGACAAAACCGACAACCATAGAGCCAGTATCTCCCATAAAAATTTTATAACGATTGGATAAATTGTATCGTATAAAACCAAGTAAGGAGGCTAGTAAAGAAACTGCCAAAGTGCCTGCCGAATAATCGAATAAACGGAAAAAAACAACGATAAAAGCAAAGCAAATTATGATACCTATGAAGCTTGCCAAACCATCTAAACCATCGATTAAATTATAAGAATTATTGAGAATTAAGAACACAAATACGGTAAAAATCACACTTAACACATACGGTAATTGATGAATACCAAATAAACCTCCCAAAGTGGTTATTTGTATCCCAGAACCAAAAACTATTAACAATGAACTAATTAGCTGTGCATATATTTTTTTATCGGGTGCCACAACCAACAAATCATCCATCAGACCAATAAAAAACAATATGGTGATTGATGACATAAAGAAAGAATAGTTATAGTTAATTTCTGAAGAAAAAATAGAAAAAGAGATAACCAACGCAAAATAGATAGCCACACCACCTAGCGTAGGTACTTTTTGCGTATGCGAACTTCTTTCGCCGGGCTGATCCATCAATTGTTTACGATGACTTACCCGGATGATTTTCGGTATAGAAATGAGAGTGATTGATAAGGCTACCAAAAATGCACCAATAATGTTGATATAAATTGGCGATAAACTCAGGGTATACAAATAATCTAGAATCTTAAATCCTTCCATACTTTTTGAGTCCATTTAGCGCCCAACAAAAGGTATAATACGCAGATTTTATCGGGCTTAGTTTTAAATATTTCCTATAAACATCATACTGTTTACGCATCATCTTTAGCTTATCTCGCGAAACAGAGTTTTCTCTAATTCTATATATGACCAAAGTTTCATTTAGAGCTCTTGCATATTTTATTTTGGTCAAAATCAAAAACCACATTGCATGGTCTTCTCGTAAATCTACCTTTGGTATTTGGATATCGCCTACTTTTCTTCTATCGTACACAGATGCACATAAAAAAATCGGGCAATTATAGAGCAAGCGATTATAGTCAACATAATCCACAGCCACAAAATCGTCTAAAATCGGTTGCAAGTTTTCGTCTACTCTTCTATAATTGGTATAGACCAGAGCTTCTTGATGGTCTTGTAGAAATGTGGTTGTTTTTTCTAGAAAGTTTGGTAACCATAAATCATCACTATCCAAGAAAGATATATAGGTACCTTGTGCATTTCTCAGACCCAAATTTCTTGCTTCTGCAGCGCCCGAATTCTTTGGTAATTGAAAAACCTTCACGCGAGGATCTTCAATCGATAAAAGCTTTTGGTACGATTTATCGGTAGAGCAATCATCTACCACCAACCACTCCCATTGTGTATAGGTTTGGTTTTTTATAGAATCATAAACTTCTAGAATATAAGCTTCCGAATTATAAACCGGTGTAATGATTGATACTAACGCCATAATCCATAAATTGATTCGGAACTAAAGATAGTCGAATAATTATTAAAATTTGTTTTGTGTGCTTGTTTTAATTGGAACCAAAAAAATAAGGCTATCGTGTAGCAGAAAAAGGTATTAAACACCAAGTTTTTTTCAAACACACGATCTTTGATATTATACAATATAGAACAAACCACCAAGCCAAGAAAAACCAAATAATAACCTGGTAAGCGAATACCGAAAATACCTTTCCCCAGAAAGAAATACAACATCACTCCCATCAGAAATAAATTCCTGAAAGCGACATAATTTTTATCGTGTTCAACGGCCTTGTTATAAATCATTATAAGGACAACGGTAATTATTTTTACAATATCCCCCACTGCAACCCCTCCTGACTTATATAAATCAGATTCGTATGCCTCAAACTTTTCTTGTCCGATTGGCATAACCTCCATAATTGCATCAATAACAGAAGTTAAACCAGTATAATTGGCTACAATAGCCATTCCTACAAATACTCCAATTAATGGAGTAGGAATTCGCACTCTTACCAACCAATAAGCCAAGAAAAAAACCATACTCGATTGATGAAACTGATAGGCAATCACCAAACAAAGCATGAATTTCCAGAACTTGCGATCCAGCACATAACGAACGCTATATAAACAAATTGCCGTCGCAATTCCTTGTCGGATATGTATATGTTCTTCAAAAAAAAAGTTTGGTACAGTATACATAAATAGCGCCAACATAGGGTAAGCGGAATATCTTTTTAGAGTAGAAAACTTCAGAGAAAGAGAGATAATAACCAACACCAAACTCACAATACCGAAATCAAATCCTAACTTATAGAAAAGTCGATTCATGTAAATATATCCACTTTCCACTCCAATCATTTTGGCAAACATGTGAACTTCCGACAAATACAACAATTCTCCGGATGCATAAAAAGCGTTGTAATACGCCAACCAGTCGGGACTTAAATTATAACCCAAGCCCGCCGTAAGCATCATCACAGCAAGGGTTAATTGGTAGTAGCTTTTATCCAACTGTTGATCTCTCGATACTTCTTGAATAGAGCCAAATGCCAAAAGAAAAATTATGATGTAGTAAATTAAACTCATTAAATTTTCTTCAGTAGATTTAGGTTAAAAAAAGAAAGCTGATAATACAACCATTTCTTCAGAGGCAAACTTACTATATAATTTTTTCCGAAACGCTGTAAATGTTTGATTTTATTGACTTCTAAATGATATTTTTTCAAAAAAATCGCCAATTCATCAATCATTTTTGATTTTAATGCTCGGTCTTTGATGTAAGCCACATACCCCAAGTACGAGTAATACCCCTGAAAAATCTGAAATCTTTCTAAATCTTCCTTATGTTTTGCGTATGGACTTTCGTAGAAATACTTTGTCACTTGCTCAATAGCCCAAAACATGTCCAACCCTTTTTCGGTATGGGTTTTTGTGATAGAATCTTCGCGCTCGAAATACTTATAAAAAGGTTGATTGATTTTGGCTATTGTTGTAGAGTCCAACACTAGTTTTGGGATCAGTTCTATATCTTCAAAATGTTTCCCGAGCGCAAACCGATGTTGATCAAAAAGTTTTCTATCAAAAATCTTATTGCAAGCAAAGCAAGACATTTCACCAAAAAGGGTGAAATCTTCGGCCAACACAATTTTCTCGGCCAATTGCGGCGACTGTTGTAATTCTCGAAACTCCTCCCCTTTTTCATTCACCTTCACCAAATCACAAAAAGCAATTTCAGCTTGGTGTTTTTCGGCCAAAGAATACAGGGTTTGCATCATTTCAGCATCCACAAAATCATCCGAATCTACAAAAGCCAGGTACTTTCCTGTTGCCTTTTCTATCCCAAAATTTCTTGCATCACTTAATCCTCCATTGGGTTTCTGATAACTTTTCACGCGTTTATCTTTCGCCACAAATTCATCTATAATCGTCTGCGACCGATCGGGCGACCCATCATTTACCACCACAATTTCTATCTCACGCAACGTTTGCGCCACCAAAGAATCCAAACATTTACGTAAATATTTCTCGGTATTATAGACCGGTACAATTACTGATATTTTGGTCGAATACTTCACAGTTTGTTTAATATTTCTTCGTATTGATGTATAATAAACTTTTTATCGAATCTACTTTTTATCGAATCTCGTATGCTCGAAGCGTCATGTTTATCTTCTAATATATGAACAATTCTTTCGGCAAACGCTTTTGTATTTTCGATTGCGAGTATTTCTCCATTGCGTTTTGGTTGTATTATTTCATTTATACCACCCAAACAATCATTGCATAGAGCATAGGTACCACAAGCACCCGCTTCGAGTAATACGTTCGGGAAACCTTCGTATCGAGAAGATAAGATAAATAAATCTGCCGCTGCCAAATACGGATACGGATTTTCTACATGACCCAAAAAATGTACATTCTCCAACCCCAATGCTTGTCTTTGATGCTCTAGCTTTTCTTTATCCACACCATCTCCTAAAACATAAAGATGAATAGGTGTATTTTTCAGTTCTGCAAAAACATTCAACAACAAATCAAAACCTTTGCGCGCTGTTAGATTTCCTATAGCGATTACATTTTTATGGTCGGATGAAAAAGGCAATTCTATGGGTTGATTTTGTTTCTGATCCAACAACTCGAAATCAACAGGGTTGTGGATTTTGACTATTTTTTCTTTATCCAACTGAAAGTTTTCTATCAAATCTTGACGCATATCTTCACTTTGGGCAATAATCGCATCAAAACGATGATAAAACTTATAAAAAAACAAGATTTCCTTCCGAACGACATGTTTAGAAACTACATTTGTTTCTCTCGAAACAAACTTCACTTTTGGGAAAAGCGGTATAAAATAGGATAAAAACGCTGAAATCTCACCCCAACCAGAAAACACGATGGATGGCTTTCGTTTGTAAATCTCTTGTAAAATCGGGAAAATTGCAAAGCGAATACGCTTCGTTTTCAGTTCTATGATTTCAACATCTGACTTCAGATCTTTGAGAAAAGGCCCCTCTTTCTGAAAAAGTAATAATACAGACCTGAATTGCTTGCGATCGAGCTCATTACAAATGGTTGTAACGATTTTCTCTGCACCTCCTTGATGAAGGTTGGGAAGAATAAAAAAAACAGTTTTCATGCCGATTCATTTTCATTGATAATCTTTTCTATCCCTGCCACAGCTTTCTCTAGTGTAAAAGGCAATTCGGTTTGTTGTATGTTTTTTTGGTAATCTTTGCTTAGATTGGCATCCGTCAGCAAGGCTTTCATACCGGTATAAATTCCGTTTTCATTGTTTTCTACAATTTTGCCCAATTGCCCATTTTCCAGGATTTCCACCACACCCGAAACATCGGTAGCAACAATTGGTTTTTGCAACACAAAAGCTTCGAAAAGTACGGTAGGATATCCCTCATATCGAGAAGAAAGCACAAAGTAGTCGGCCAATTGAAAGTACGGATACGGATTCGATCGAAATCCTAAAAACTTGAAGGTGTCTTGCAGATTTTTCTCCTTTGCCAAAGTTTGCAGTTTATCTAAATCAACACCATTACCGACAATCATTACGTTATGAAAAATCTTTTCGTCGATCAATTGTTGATGAACTTCTAGAAGTCGATCAAATCCTTTTTGATTAAAAACGGTTCCTACACCCAAAAAAATCGGGTACGAATTCTGAAAAGGATTTTCTACTTTTTCTTTAGAAAGTGCTAAAATTTCTTCGGTATCGATAGGATTGTATATTCGTACAATTTTCTTTTTTTGTTCTTCATTGTGAGCAAAACCTTGCATCCATTGTTGGATTTTGTCCGAAATAACCATTATTCGATCAAACTCAAAAAATCGTTGAATTTTCTCTTCTGTATATTCTGGGAAATTACTGAGGTCATTATGAATCCAAAGAATTTTCTTAGACGATTGGTTAGGCGAATTCAAAATCCATTCGGCAGCTCCCTGAATAGCAGCTATTTCTACATCGTATTGTTTATTACGCAGCTTAGTTTTATAAAGTAATTTTAGGTTTCGATTATAGAAAGCCTGATACAAAACACGATAAGCCTTGATCGGAATCTCGTGCCAACGGTTGGTTTCGATGATTTCTCCTTTGTTTAACCAAATAAGGTTGACCCATGAAGGTACAAAATCCAAGTATTTGCCAAAGCGAATATTGATCAGTAAATCGACCTCATATTTTTCTGGCGACAATTGATTGAGTAAACTCACCACCATTTTTTCGGCACCGCCATGCCGCAACGATCCGATGCGAATGAGAATTTTCTTTTTCAATGTTTAGGTTTAGGTTTGCGCAAAAGTAACTATTTTTACGCATTCTGTAAAAAGTTTAACCAAATAAACTGTGAAAAGTGATCAAATTGCTCGTTGAGAGGTTTACTAAATTCCTAAGTTTATTTCTCAATCAATAAATAACAACTTTCTAGAAGTTCACAACAAATGAATCCTTATTCGAAAAAACGAAAATGGGGTTCGGTGGCTAAACTCAACATTACGGCGTCACCTTTGGTGTCAACAAATATACAATTCATTAATTTCAACCAGCTCTTTAAGTTATTGAAATATGACAAAATGGTTACTACTATTAAAACATCATTAACCCTAATTAGAATCATACATTACAATTGGTTCAATAATTTCTTTTATATCAAATCAAATATGTATATCAGACAATTAACTAAATAAAGATATTTCCCAAGTGAATATTTGAAACATCAATCTACTATTTTTATATTGTAAATAGACATAAGTGTTCTTATCTCCTTTTATACTATGATGTGTTTAAAAATTTTCTTTTTCAATGTTTAGGTTTAGGTTTCGATAAAAGTAACTATTTTTATGCACTCTATAAAAAGATTAACCAAATAAACAATGAAGACCGAACTTAACCTCATATTAAACAAAACACCTTTTAAAACTATATCATTACTACTTTTATGCTGGCTTGTAATGGTATTGGTAAATTACTATATCAACACACATATTTTTTATATTGGTACTAGAATTACCTTCCCGATGAGTGTAGTCTACTTCTCACCTCTTTACCTAAAAGGGATTTTTTTTGCAGTTTGTTTTCTTGTTTTTAGTAGTATAGTTACGTATTATCATTCGACCATTAGTAAAAAAAATATTATCCTTGCTTATTTTATTATGATTATCTTAGGTAATCTTGCTCAAGGTTCTATGCATCAGTCTTTTTTACGCTCTATCGTTGATACTGATTTCCAATACTATCATGATGCCATACTCATAGACAACGGAAAAGTTTTTTTAAGTCAGTTTAACGAAATTCAGCAAGACTTAAAAATGCATTCCAAAACCCACCCTCCCTTTACTGTTTGGATTCATTATTTCTTTCTCAAACTAACCAACAACTCGCCAATTGGTCTAGCTTACGGACTGTCTGTTTTAGGGCTTATAAGTGTATTCCCTTTATTGAAAATCCTTAAGCTATTCAATTTTAGTGATGCTAAAAGAAATCTTTTTGTTATACTTTTTGCTGCAATTCCATCTATCAACATTTATTCTATAGTATCAATTGATGCCATTTACCTTACTTTTTCTTTATATTTTCTTTATGGTTTACTCTACTCTATAAAAACTCAAAAAATTTCGTTTATAAGTATTTTTTATATGTTTTTAGGGTTTACCTTTTCTAATATGATTTCTTTTGGAGGAACTTTTCTTGTTTGTGTAAGTGTTATCGCAAGTATCTACCAATGGAGGAAAAAAAAAGAAATAGCAACTCTAACGAATTCTATCATAGTTGGACTACTGTTTGGTATTATGATGATTCTTTTCTATACACTTCTAAATTACAACCATATAGAAGGTTTTTTTACAGCATCGAGATTAGAAAACCCTAGAGGTTTTAGAGGTTTTGATGAGCCAAGAATATACTTTTTTACTCGGATTGAGAATATCTCTGAAATTATTTTGTTTCTTTCTTTAGGTTTTTTTGCATTCCTATTACAACCTAGCAAGCTTTACTTGAAAAAAACAGATGTAAATTATTATTTACCATTGATTGCCCTCTTTTCTCTAGTATTAATGTTTGTAGCTGGAGCATATTGTACAGGTGAAACAGCAAGGGCATGTATTTTTATTTATCCTTACTTATTATTATTTCTTTTCAACGTTCGGGATTATAACATCTTAAAAACTATAACCTATTTAGCTATATTTCAAACATTCGGGATGCAAATGCTTGGCGACTACTTATGGTAAAAGAAAAATTATTCGAAAAAACGAAAATGCGGTTTGGTGGCTAAACTCAACATGGCTGCATCGCCTTTGGTATCACCAAAAGCCAAAATCTCATCATAAAGTGTTAAATCAATTTCCATTTCTATTCGGTTTTTTTTCTGTTGATAATTACAGTTTTCTGAGGCAAATTTACCTGTAAACACATCACGTTCATCATACTCGGTTTGTGTACAAATTAAGCCACAACCAAAATAATCGGCAAAAGGTTGTAACCAAATATCGACCGATGCAGAAACGATAAATTTATCGTGATAATTATTGATAGCTTCTACATATTTTTTTGCCTTGTCACGCAAAATAACATCTTTTTTTGCCCGAAAATAGGCTTGTGCCAATTGCTCTAACTCTTTTCGACTTTTACCTTGTAAAAAATCGGCTATAAAAGCTTCTTTAGCTTGGGCAGCATCGGTAATTTTCAGCTTTGTAAGAACAAAAGAAATGAAATGCTTCCTGAAAATTCGGTTGTACTCGCTAGGAAAACTGAATTTAAGAAAATCGAAAAGAGAGTCAACATTGGTCAACGTACCATCAAAATCGAATAAATAAAGTTTTCTTCTCATCGTTTACATTTTCATTCGCTTGAACACAAATTCTGGGATCAATTTTATAATCAACATAATATATCTCCAAACAAAACTTACATAAACTGTATTTTTCTTTTTCTTATAAGCTCGATAAATACTGTTCGCTGCTTGCTGTGGCGATGAGGTCAATGGTTTTGGTGTCTCTATGTTTGCCGTCATTTGCGTATCCATAAAACCCGGAATCACCGTCAGTACATGCACTTTTTTATCAAACAAATAGTTGCGCAAGCCTGCTAAATACGTCGTGAAACCTGCTTTGGCGCTCCCGTACATGAAGTTACTTTGTCGACCTCTTTCACCGGCAACCGAAGAAAGAGCGATGATCGTACCTTGTTCTTTTTCAGCCATTTGTTGAGCAAAATGATTAAGCAAGACAACCAGATTTGCATAATTGATTGCTATGATGTTTTTCGAGTTCTGATCATCAAACAACCCTTCATCCGAATTCTTACCCAAGAAACCTGATGCACAAAAAACCAAGTCAGAGGAAATATCTTTTACAAAGGAAAAATCACTTCCTTGCCGTAAATCTATCGTATGTACCTGACAACTTTGTTTGTATTTCACCTCGATATGTTGGGCAAACTTTTCGGTTAGTTTGGGATTGGAAGTCAATAAATAAAGCATCGGAAATCGTTCTCCTTCTGTCAATATTTTTTCGACAAACGCTCTTGCCACATCCGAATTTGGACCAATTACGACCATGATTTATTTGTTTTTAAAAAGATGAATTCGTTGATTTTGAAGAGAATCGAATTTGCTCGACTCCGTATTTTGCAAATAATCTGTCAGGACAATATCAGACATTGCGTCTTTGGTTCGGTAAATTCTACCGTCATACTGTTTTACCAAAGCATCTAATCGTTTCACCAATTGTGGCAAATTTTTGTTCAACTTAAAATCCAATGCGAGTGTATATCCCGGAAACGGAAACGAGTTATAAGCTTGTGGATTATTGAGTCCGAAAAGCTTCAGTACAACTAAAAAAGAACCATTCCCGCTTTGGGCTATCGTTTCTAGAATTTTGCGCATACCTTCTTTCCCATTTTCTTTTGGGATAACAAATTGATATTGTATAAACCCTTTCTTCCCGTAAATTCTATTCCAATGAAAAACAGCATCCAACGGATAAAAAAACGAATCAATATCAATGATTTGTCCACTTTTTTTCTTGAGTTGTTTATGATAATACAGAAAATTGAAAATTTTTATCGACCATGGATTCAGGACAAACGACGGGAAGTTGAATGGTATGTTAAGATGAAATTTCTTTTTCACGGTTAAAGGTTGTTCATACAGTTTTCCTGATAATTGTTTACGCACTGCATGTTCTCCTCTAAGCAACAATCCTTTGCCTAAATTTTTACCTTTTTGTAGACAATCTATCCATGCAACAGTATACGTCCAGCTTTCTGACTCGTCTATCAGTTGATACATTTCGTCTAGGTTCTGAGCCTGAATCGCTTCTTGTTGTATATAGGCTGTCTCTATTTTTTTGAGTTGAAACCGAGCAGACAGAATAATTCCTGTAAGGCCCATACCACCGATTGTTGCCCAGAAATAAGCTGCATTTTCTTCTCTCGAACAGCGAAGTACTTCACCATTTTCGATCATCAAATCAAAATATAGAACATGCTCTGAAAAGCATCCATCTACATGATGATTTTTACCATGAACATCCGAAGCTATGGCTCCTCCTACCGTAATAAACTTTGTGCCCGGCGTTACGGCTATGAAAAAACCTTCTGGGATAATCACTTCGATTATTTCGGATAAGAGTACACCCGATTCGCATTCGATAATGCCATTATCTCGATCAAAATCGATAAAATAATTTAATCTTTTGGTCGAAAGCAAAGTATCTTGCAAAGAAGCATCTCCGTAACAGCGTCCATTTCCACGAGCGATGATGGTCGGTTCTTGCGCGAGTACTTCTTGTATTTCTTCTATGGTTTGTGGAGTATATTCTTTGGCAATAATTTCGGGATAATTTCCCCAATTACTTACAGGTTTTTTGGTGGGATGTATCATTTTATTTCAGATAAATTAAAAACGTAAAGGCCAACCCCCAAAGCAAAAGAATCACTTGCAAGAAGCGGTCTTTGTACACCATTTTTGTTGGCGATTCGGTTGCATTGAAAACCATTGTTTGTTGCAAATATCGCAAAACTCCTAGAATGACAAAGATAAACGTATGAAAAACATAATGATGAAATCTGCTCTGTACTTCGTCTGACAAGACAAACATAATGTAGAAAACAATAGTAATCCCGCAGACCATCCCTAGTGTAACATTGAGAAATTCTATACTGTATCCTTCTAATGATTTTCTGGTTTTTCCGGTGAGATTTGTATTCATCAATTCGCCGCGTCTTTTCCCCAATGCCATGATTAGTGCAAGAGAGAAAGTAAGAATCACTGTCCAATCAGATACGGGTAAATCGGTTATATAGCCTCCTACCAAAACTCGCAGCAGAAAACCAAAGGCAATTATCATTACATCGAGCAGTGGTATATGTTTCCAACCCATCGAATAGCCGATATTCATAAAAAAATAAACAGACAACAAAAAAAATACCTTCCAATTGCCCATCACCGTTATCATTGCGACTGAAGAGAAGAGCAAAAAAAACAATAAAATGATAGCTGTATTTTTGCTTAAAGCACCGCTTGCCAAGGGGCGTTTTTTCTTTTCGGGATGCAAGCGATCTGCTTCAATATCCATGTAATCATTGAGGATATACACACTACTAGCTACTAAACTGAAAGCAATAAACCCAATAATAGACTTACCCAAGAGATCGACATCGAGTATTTTTGCAGCAAAGAATATAGGTAAGAATACAAATAAATTCTTCACCCATTGATGCACACGCATCAATTGTAGAATAGCTGATAGTTGAGTATTGGTTGACAATTCTTTATAGGTTTTAAGTGTTTACATTAGCTCCTAAATTTCGGTATTGCTGTTTGAAATGTTCTGTCCATTTTTTCCATTGTGCAAACTGAGCATCAGGGTGACTTTCTTTTTCTAACAATTGTTGTATTTGATGATCTGAAAAGTCTTTCGGGAAGTTTTCCATTGCATCCAACTCATTGTTCAACCACGCTTCATTCAAAATAAAATTCACTCGGTTAATATCCAAATCAATTCCATAATCATGATAAACTCCCGAAGCCGTCGATCGAAAAGTTGTTTGCATTACCTCTGTTTTGGTCCTACACAAAAGGTTCTTATTTTTTTTGTGCAGATGATAATAGACGGCCGCATTGCGCAACTGTATTTTTTCATTCAACTGATTCACAGAATCTTTCCAAATATACAACCAATAATCTTTATGATACAATCCCATCAGGATAGAATTCAACGCCCAATATTTTCGTTTCGTATCATTATCCACCAAACCCAAACGAAACAAAAGGGAGAAAAACTTGAAACGGTTGAACATATAAATGTCCATCAAAAATTCGGGAGCTGTAAAAAGCTTTTTAGGTATTGTTCGGTCTAAGTTTTCAGACAAAGGAGAAATGGCTAAATTTTCGTCATCCCTTTCATTGCCAAGCCAACCCAATTTCACCAAGCCTATTTTTTCTTTTTGCATTTCGGTGACCAAAACAGATAAATCTACTTTCTGAGTAAACCAAACATCGTCTTCGGTCACCAACACATACGATTGGGTTCGCTGCACAGCGTCTACCCACAAATCGGTCGGAATGGTAAACCCGTTGAGTTTATCCGTATCAAAGCGGTGATTTTCGATGGATTCTGATTTCTGTCTGTATTGTTTGGATAATCGAATTTCTATACGTGGATACTTTTGTCTGATTCGATCGAGATATTTCGCAGGCGTCCCATCATCGAGAACAGTGATAGAATCGTAGCCGCTAACATATTTTTCTATCGACTGTAAACAACGATCGAGATAATGCGGCCGATTGAAAGATTTGATGAGGACCTCCATATTACCAGCCTATTTTTCGTTGAAGTTTTTTGAACAATGAATTTTCTCTTTTCGATAAGATTTGATACACCTCATCATTCGACAAATCCTGCAACAATTTCCCATCTAATTTTTCTACTCCTCTTCTTTCTAAAGTATTTCTTATCACTTTCTTGAAATCATCTTTTGCCGAATCTTTATTCTTTTGCTGAGAAACTCCTTTTTCATGCAATCGATAGAGGTACAAAGGCTTTGGTAAAAAATAGAACGGACCAACTTCATACAACTTCAAATACAAATCCTGGTCTACTGCAGATTTCAAAGTAATATCAATATTCTCTATTTGCTGAAATGCTTCTTTTCTGAGTGTAAAGAAATGTGCAATTGAAGTGTTGATATTCACAAACAATTGATCATTGGCGGGAATCTTAGAAGTTCGTTCGAAAAGTCGAAGCGGCTGTAAATCATCATCGCACAACAACATCTGAGAATAAACCGCAACAATTGAGGGGTTGTTCTCGTAACTGTTTTTCATTTCTTCTAACGCTGTTTTTTCCAATGCATCATCCGGATCTACAAACCCAAAAATATCTCCCGTTGCCAAAGATAACAACCGATTTTTGGTAAATCCGACCCCTTTATTTTCTTGATTCTGATACAATTGAATACCCGGATTTTGTGCAGCCAACTCTTGTAACTTTTGATACGAATCATCTTGCGAACAATCATCGACGATGATAATTTCAAAATCTTTATACGTCTGATCTAGAAGCGATTGATAACATTGTTGAAAATACTCCCAATTCTGATAATGGGCTATAAGGATAGAAAATTTCATAACTTAATCAGCAATTTCTTTATACTCATCATATAATTTATTGACTAAATCAATATCAATATTTTCTTTCATTTCGAAAATATATAATGAGTTTGCTTTTTCTTTAATTTCTAAAAATTGTTCAATTATCTGATATTCTTTTCTAAAAGAATAATCGTGTACAGCAATTATAATTTTCTTATTATTTATTTGAGAAATTATGGTTTGCAATACACACGCCACCCTAAAACGACCATCTACCAATACGAAATCATATAGATTATCTGGATATTTTTCATATACTTCTTTAGAAAACCGCTCGAATGTATGTTTTTTTTCATTGCTAACTGGGTACCCCCAAAACTTGGTCTCACCAATATTTACAAATAAAATCTCTAAACGTGATGGAATATTTTTTCTTATTATTTTATATTTCATCATACTGGCAATCCAAGATTCATTGGTATCAACAGAAATAATTTTAGCTTTAGAATTTAATAAAGCGAAAATAGTGCTTCCCCCTAAACCGAATTCAAGATAATTTTGTGTATTTTTTATATACTTTTTCAGCAACTCCTTCTCATCTTCATGCATAATAAAAGGGTACTGATTAGGAATATCCCTACGTTGATTGATATAAGTAAGAATAGAATCTTTTAGTTTTTTAGTAGAGCTTTTTATCATTTTTTTTTCAAAGATAATAAACCTTAACTATTCTCATTAATTTTATTGGTAATCTTCCAATACTAAACACTATTAATTACGGGAGCTGCTGGTTGTATCGGTTTTATGTGTACTGCAAAAGCTGTTTGTTTATCTGTGGAGTTGATGGCTACAAACATTCTTTACCAAAGTTTGTATTGACCATCTGAGCAAAAACAAGAAAAAAAAGTGTTAAAAATTTCGTAAATTGGTACACAGAATAGTATAACAAATAAAACTTATGCAGCAACCTCTAGTGAGTATCAACATTCCGGTTTATAAATGCGAAGCGTATATCCAACGCTGCATGGAGTCGGTGAAAGCACAAACTTACCCGAACATCGAAACAATTTTCGTTAACGATGCTACACCCGACAATAGTGTGGCTTTGATCGAAGAGTTTATGCAAAACAATCCACAACTGTCGATGCGTTTGGTACATTTAGAAAAAAATCAAGGCCTATCGGTTGTACGCAATCGCGGAATTGACGAATCTTCTGGGAAATATATTTATATGTTGGATAGTGATGATTATATCACCCCCGATTGCATCGAAAAATTGGTTATTAACTCAGAAAAATACAATGTAGAAATTTCGGTAGCCGAAACCGTTTGCGAATACGAAGATACAGGTGAACGTGCTTATCTTTTTCGTATCAACAGCATCAATTCTATCGTGATGGAAAACGAAAGAATCTTCAAACGATTTGTTTACGGCGATTGGCCAATCATTGCACCGAATAAATTATATCTAAAAAGTTTCATCACAAAGAACAATTTACGTTTTGTACCCAACCTATATTCACAAGATGAGCTTTGGGCATTTCATTGTGCAGAAAAATTGCATTCTATCAGTTTTATACACGATACTACCTATATCTATTATTTGCATAGCAAATCGACAATTGCCAATAAAAAGAAAGTTAATTTCGAGAATCATCAAACCATTTTAGAGTGGTTTACCAAATCCTATCATCAGACCAAGAATGCAGATCGCAAAAAGTGGATTCGCAAGAAAATTGTGAATTTCAAAGATTTAACGATGATCATGCAGTACAAATTCATGCGCGATGATGTGTCGTATTGGAAACAAAACTACCGCAGAATGAAAAAAGCACCGAGCCTGAAACTGTCGGATTATCTAACGAATGATTTCACCAAAAAAGAAAAGAAAGCAAATATCTTGTACAATCTTCCTGCCGAAATTGGCTATCGACTATTCAAGAAAAGATACGAGGGATAACAAGCTGAGGCTTGTTTTTGGTTGGTGAATTTTTATTAGTAGGTATAACTTGTGATTTGAGCGTGAAGTTCAAAATAATTGACAAAAAAACTACATCAATGAACAAGAACAAGTAATTCTCCGAACTTACCCATAATACTTCTTGATCAAATTTTCTAAATAGTCTGTTTTGTTGGTGATCTCAAAACGATAGGCCAATTCGCTTAGATCGATGCTATAATGTTCGCCTTTGGGTTCTAAATTTACTTTTGCTTTTCCTCCGAAAACTTTTTCGAAACCTTCGATAATTTCTGGAATATGAAAATTCTCGGTATAAGCAACATTCACAATTTGGTTTTTCTTATCGTGCTGTATATAAGAAAGAGCAATGTTTTTCACGTCTTCGACATCAATCAAATTACGCGTTGCAAATTGATGTATCGTTAAGGCAGCTTGATCCATAAATTGTCGATAGAGATAATTCATCAGCAAGTTGGGATTTCCTCCCTTCCCAACGGCATTGCTCACGCGCAAAATCAAATAATTGCTTGCTTTTTCTTTGATGATTTCTTCCATGTGTAATTTATGCAACACATAAGGGCTATTGTATTTGGACGAATCGTAAATAGAACATGTGCTGAAATACACAAAAAAGAGGTTTGGATACTGCTCAATCGTTTCTTCGATTAATTTTTGCTCTCTCATGAACTGACTCGGATCTGTTTCAGAAGAGTTCGATACACCCGAAGCAAAAAACAAAACTTTATCCGAATCGACCTCAGCAAATTGAGTCGCAATTAAACCTTTTCCTATGATCATATTTCGGAATGTTTTTATTGTTTAAATAATTTAGATTTTATTTTTCTAATTATATAATTAAAAATATATCGAGTAGGAATCTGATCAAGAATCGGATCGATCGATAAGATCTGATGATTGAATACCACATTTTTTATTTTCTCCTTTGATCTTTCTTCTTGTAAAATTCTATGTAGAATTCCGTACATATTGACCATTTCTTTGTAAGTGTTTTTTTCTTCGGTCCAACTCCCATGCCACGATCCCGAAAAATGGTGCACTACGTAATTTCTTGGTAAATCGAGCGAAAAATAATTAGAAGGAAACAACTTTACCCCATACTTCAGTTCCTGAAATTCGTCTTTGTTTGCATCGGCACCAAATTCTTTGACTAATAGTTCTGAAAAAATTTGTGTGTTTGGAATTTCCTGATAAACCGATTGTTCATAGAATTCTATCATTTTTTTTGCTAAAATATGTTCTTTCTCGACTCCCCAAAATGCAGAATAAGGAATTCCCTTTATTTCGAAACCACAGACCGCCCTGTATTCTATAAAATCGTTTAACGTGTTACGCAATTCCATATCTGTGTCCAAATAAAAACCACCCCATTCGTACATGACCTTTGCGCGTGCAAAATCTGACACAAATGCCCATTTTTGTTTAGCGTATGCTTCTTTTACAAAATCGTTTTGGGAAACATCAAAATTATCTTCGTTCCATTCTATAATTTCATAATCGGGTAAATACTTTTTCCAAGATGCAATACAAAACTCGACCAAAGGAGGTTTTAGATTTTTTCCAAACCAACAATAATGTATTTTTTTAGGAATCATAATTTATAATATTTAGCAACACTTGGGTGTCCAATATGTAAAATAACCTCATCATCACAACCTACATCACCATCGCAAACACAAAATTGTTTGGGCAAAACATACGGATGAACACCTGTTTCCCAAGCTGCTTTCCACATAACCAAAGAACCGCGAGATGGATCACTTTGCATGATCTCCTTGCACGCCGTATAATATTTCTCCCCAGCCGAATGGCCTTTCCATAAGGTCATCGGACTTTGGTTATACGATCTTCCCATACCCAAGCTCTCATCTGCAATGGGCTGCGTATCCAGAGATTGCACCATATCTTGTTTCAGTAGTTGACGAATATTGTACGGTGCACAAAACCCAAACTTTTGGGTAAGCATCACCAAAGCATAAATATTTTCGTTAACAATTACCATATCGGTATCAATTGCACAAGCAAAATCGGCTTTGGATTCTAACATACCTTTAAACCTAAAATAAACACTAGTTCGATAACCAAATCTCGGATGATCTGTATCGACAACCGGTGATTCTACTTTTATGATGTTTAAGCCATCGGTATCTTGCCAATCGAAATCAGTATAAACCGTAATTTTGGCGTTTGGGAAATATTTTTTTATACCCGAAAGTGAAGGTTCTAATCTATTTTGCTGACTAAGCACGGCGCCTCCTGCATTTACGCGTTCTTCACCGAATTCGGTAAAAATAAATTCGTATTGGTAGGATTTTATTTTTTCTATAAAAGTCGAATCCAATGGTTCAATTGCTTGAAAAGCTGTAAATACTCTTTCTTTCTTCTCCGTTTCTCGACCAATAAGTATTTTGATCGCTTTTTTTATTCGTTGTAGCATGTGGTTGGTTCTCTAGTTATTTAAAACTAACTATTCGTTTATAAATAAATAGTTGGTATTTGATTTCACTTTAGTATTGTTCAAAAATATTTTGTCTTTCTGATTTACTAAAAATAAATATTCCTCTTTTATCGTTTTGTAGTATGTTTTATCTAAAAAGTAATACTTAAACATCGATATTTTTAATTTTTTTATTTCTTTATCTATATTAGAGTTCCTATTTGGATTAGATAAATAAAGCAATTTCATTCTTCTATTCTGCTCATCTTTATGATCATAACTACTTTCTTCTCTATATTCTCGATCATGAAAAATTCTAGTATTTGGTACCACTCCTAATTTTAACTTTTTGTACCAAAGTCGATGAAGATAATTACTATCCTCTCCGTAATGAAAAAAAACTGGATTAAACCCTCCAACAATTTCCAAACATTTTTTTGTCATTAACCAAGCAGCTGCATTTGCTCTACCTGTATAAACATCTTTAAGCTTATTCAAATATAAATCTGATAAAAAATTTGGTGTTTCGCTTGGCACTAAACATTTAGAAAACAAATAATCTATTTTATCTCCACTACCATTTAAATGAATAGGACTTACAATGCCATATTCATTATTTTGTATCAATACATTTTGCAAAACCTCAACTGTATTTGCTTCTACGGTTGCGTCTTGATTAAGTAAGAAAAAATATTCTCCTCCATTTTCCAAAGCTATTTTTAACCCTTGATTATTTGCACCACCAAACCCTTTATTCTCTTTGTTTTCTATTAATATAACAGATGGATAATTTTTCTTGATATATTCTACAGAATTATCTGTGGAATTATTATCTACCGCAATAATATTAACTGCAATTGAACTATTTTGTAAAGAATCGAAACATTTCTGTATCCAATCTCGGCGCATGCCATTATAGATGACGATTATAGCAAAAACTTTCATAATTGATATTTAGTTTAATAGATTTTATTAAACAAATTAGTAAAAAAAGTACCATTACTTGCTTTATCACAAACTATCGTAACCTTATACTTATAATAATCTATTAAATAACTTGCTTTTAATAGCTGAACTTTAGGAACACCGCCAGATGAGCCAATATTTGGATATATAAATACAATATTCATAAAGGTTATTAAGGTTTGTTTATAGTTACAAATTGTACTTTAGGTTAAACAAATATACAGTTTATCTAACGACTCAATAATCAGAATCTATATTTATTAGAAAAATAATTCCCAATAAAAACATTGCTCCGACTCTCCGTGGATATACCGTGGATAGAGAACGGATATACGAAGGTCTTACAATCATCGAAGAATGGTCTTACAAAGTCTAACAAGAGGGCATTGATAGGCAAATTCATGTAAAAATCGGCAAATCTCGGAAGCAACTTAGCTTTATAGAAAAAGCTGGGCCACTTTATGGGTACATTTAATTTTCTATAAAATGGGAAAAATCAATGATTCTTTATTGTCGGGCACATCAGGACGCACTGGGCGTATTGTCGTTGCCAATGTTTTTGGAAATGAAATTTCCAAAATTAGACCTCGAAAGAGAACGAAAAAGCCATCGCAAAAACAAGCACTGATTCAGCTTCGCATGAAAAAATGCGCAGAATTTATGGCGTCTTACCGTTCTTTTGCTTGTAGCCATTATGGGAAGAGAGTGGGAATGAACTCTTGCTACAATTTGGCGATGACCAATTTACTCGAAAATTTTACTATTGATTACGATACACAAACTTTCAACATCAACTACCCTACGATTTATTTTGCGAAAGGAAATTTGATGGGAATTATTGGCGTTACCTTCAACATGCCTTCTAATGATACCCTAGAAATTAATTGGCAAAACAACGCAGGATCTATCACCGAACGAGAAAATGATTGGCTACAAGTACTGATTGCTACAGAAGGGGAAGCAAATACCATTTTCTTAGAAAATGCAGCAAAACGTAGTACAGAAACCTTCACCGCGATTATTCCACCAATACAGAGTGGAAAAACGATTCACCTTTGGCTATCTTTCAGGTCAGAGGACAACAGTGAGGTAGCGAATTCGTTTTATGCAGGAACTTTAATCTCCTAAAAAAAGAAACTCAAATCAGCATTGGAAAATCATTCCCACCATGCTGATTTGAGTTTTATACACTACACGATTTTTAATTTTGAAATTTAGAAGTTTTCTTTAACTTAACTAACTCAATTTAAACATCTTACCAATGACTATATAATATTTTCGTTAACTACTAAAGCTTAACAATATGAATAATTTTACTTACTCTGAACATTATCTACAAGTCTTACGAAAGACAACCAAAAAGTTAATCAAGAAAAATGTAGATCAGCTCATATTTACGGATGATGATATTTTAAGCGACGAAGAAGTCATGAAAATTCTAAAGATTTCTAAAAGAAGTCTTTTCGAATACCGTAAAAAAGGTTTTATACAATTCATTAAAATCGGTGGACGATATTATTATATCCGCCTAATTTTATACCTAGATTTATTGCAACTCTACCAAGTGCCCTTAGAAAAAGAAAAAAAATAACTTACACTATATTGCTTTTATCTCTTTTTCAACCCCTAAAAAATGATGAAAAACTATTTCTATTTTCTATTCAAAAAAAAATGAATCGATAGTTCTGGTGTTGGATTTTTGTGTGAAAAAATAATCAACCTGTTAATGAACATCAGATTAATTAATATAGAAAATAATTGTTTCTATCAATTTTTATTACAAGAAGTATTTTTTTAGAATAAAAGCAATTTTCAATCGATTGCTTTTTATTTTTCTTAATCTTTTAAAGAAAGATGTTTCTCCAGACAATGTTTCAAAATCCCAATAAACCAAAGCGTAATGAATTCTTTTCTTAAAAGGGATTTGAGTATAATTCATCAACTCTTCAAAGGAAATTGCTGCTCCTTTTGGGTTATTCTTTAGTAGTTGAATAAAATCAGAACTTAAACCATCTTCCTGATATTCAGCAACAACGACAGTATCTTTTATATATAAAAAATTATAAAAACAACTAATTCTTTTAAAAACAATGGATTCTTTTAAAAACTTTTCCCCTTCAAAAACTGGATATGGATATTGTTTTGCAATTTTAGTTTTAAATATATATGAATTCTCTCCTAATAAATTCTTTTCATATCCTTTTCCAGAACCAAATGAATTATAGATAAGATTGTCTTTTGCTAGTGGTTTGTATTTATCTAAATTAGGGTGATTAACAACATAAATAGGAGATGCTATTGCAGCCAATGTATCGTCTTCATCTATTAGGTCTATTTTTTTATAAATAAGATTTATTCCATTTTCCACCATTTTATCATCACTATCTATGGTTAAGAAATAGGTAGTATCTATATTTTCTAAAGCAGTATTGATCGCGACATGTTTTCCTTGATTTGATTGAAAAATATAAGTTATTTTGAAATCTGCCTCAGTAGAAAATTGATCAATTAGTTCTTTAGTATTATCTGTAGAACCATCATCAACCACAAGCCATTTGAAATTCTTATTTTTTTGTGTTACTAAACTTTCAAAAAGTCTTGGCAATAAATGAGCACGATTATAGGTTGGTGTAAATATTGTAATCATCTATAATTCTTGTAGTTGAACCATTTTTCTAAACTTTTCTGATTTGGCTAGTAAATTTTGATATTCACCACTTTCTACAATTTCTCCATCGTGCATTAAGTAAATACAATCCACATCTTTTATTGTGGATAATCTATGAGCAATAATAACTATTGTTGTTTTCCCTTGTAGCAAGTCGATACTATCTTTAATATATCTTTCGGTTTCGGAATCCAAAGCAGATGTTGCCTCATCAAGAATAAGTAAATCTACTTCTCTATACAACTCTCTTGCGATTGAAATTCTTTGCTTCTGTCCTCCAGAAACCAGTATTCCATTATTACCTAATGCAGTGTTTTCTTTATCTTTTAGCCCAGCATAGAAACTATCCAAAGCTACCATTTTCAATGTTTGATGAAATTTCTCTAAATTATCTTCGTTTTTTTCATCCCACATAGTTATATTATTAAACAAAGTATCATCAAAAATAACTGCCTCTTGTGTAATATATCCAACTTTCTCACGATAAGACCGTATATCAAACTTATCTATACTCTCCTCATCACTGTACATCTGACCTTCATGTGGGATAATTAACCCACATATAATATTAGCCAAAGTTGTTTTACCTGCACCACTCTCTCCAACTAAAGCAATCGAAGTATTTTTACGAATTTGAAGATTAATATTTTTTAAAACTCGGGTTTCTCCAAATGTCACATGAATATTTTGTAATTCTATATTGTTAATATGATCGATTTTTTCTTCAGAAATATTTTCTTTAAAATCATCCATTTCAACAATTAAACTCTCTACTGCATTTACTCCTACAGAAGTTTTTATGAAACTATTTATAGTACTTTGTAGAGAAACAAGATAATTCAATGATCTATAAAACAACAATAAACTCACCATAATTGATGAAAAGTCATTCTGTAATACTTCAACTTGTAAATAAAGCACTACAGCAATAATTATGATGATCATTGGCTCACGCAATGACTCAGCTATTGTTCCAATTAATCCTATTTTATAAGATGTATTTTCAGAGTTTTTAATATCATTCTCTAAACGACTTTTAAAAATAGTGAATTTGTTAGTCGCTTTAAGATACTTAAAGTTATTGCTAACTTGTATCAGTTTCCCACTAAAACTATTACCAATACTCAACAATTCTCCTGCATGTTTTTTAGTAACTTTATTGATGTATTTGTATAAAAAATTAGTCAATCCCGCACCGAAACCAATCATTATTGCAAATTTCCAATTTGCTAAAAAGGCCATTAAAACATACGTAATAAGCATCACCACATGCTGTATAGACATAAAATAGGCATTCATACTAGTCATAACCTGACCAGTCTGAGCAACCATAATATTTTGTACTTTTCCTGCATCCAAATGAGTGAAACCTTCATAGCTTAAGCCATTAAGTCCTGCCAATAGCTTCAAGCGTATCTTTCTCAATGCTATTAAAAGTGTCTTATTCAAATAATTACCTTTCAAATAATAAAACACCCCTTTTAGTACAAAAAGTATAATCATGATGAGAAGAATATTGCTTAAGTTTACTTCTATATTCTTCTCTTGTAAAAAGTCTAATAAAGGCTGTAAATTACCTAAAGATTCATTGCCAGAACTATCAGAATTTGTTGCAATTGCCAACAAAGGAATAAACATGGCTAATCCTAAGCTATCAAATAATCCTATCAGGAAATTCAGAAATACATATACGTAAAAACGATTTCCGATAAATCCTTTTACATACTTAAAATAGCCGTAATAAGAAATTTCACTATTTTTCTTTAGCTTATCCACTACTCCAATATCTGTTTCAAATACTCACCATAACCACTTTTACCGTATTTCTCGGCTGCAGTCAAAAGTTGTTCCTTGTTAATAAATCCATTTCTATAAGCAATTTCTTCGATGCAAGAAATACTAAAACCTTGTCTTTTTTGGATCACCCGAACATACTCCGATGCTTCGTGCAAAGACTCGAACGTACCGGTATCCAGCCAAGCTGTTCCCCGTCCCATGATGCCCACTTCTAGCGTTCCACTTTCCAAGTACACTTTGTTCACATCGGTAATTTCCAATTCACCACGCGCCGATGGTTTCAAATTCTTAGCAATTTCTACCACTCGATTATCATAAAAATAAACACCCGGAACCGCATAATTCGATTTCGGATGAGTAGGTTTTTCTTCTATCGAAACTACTTTTTCTTGCTCATCAAACTCAACAACTCCATAACGCTCCGGATCAGAAACCTGATACGCAAACACACAACCGCCTTCTACATCGGTTTTGCTTTGTAGCAACTTGGCCAAACCTGCACCATAGAAAATATTATCACCCAAAACCAGCGCAACCTTATCTTCGCCAATAAATTCTTCGCCAATGATAAATGCCTGCGCCAAACCATCGGGGCTTGGCTGAATTTTATATTCGATTTTACATCCGATTTGCGATCCGTCGCCCAAAAGTTTTTGGAATGAATCGGAATCCTGTGGCGTGGTAATGATCAAAATATCACGAATTCCCGCCAGCATCAAAGTGGAAAGCGGATAATAAATCATGGGTTTATCATAAACCGGCATCAGCTGTTTACTCACAGAAATAGTCAACGGATAAAGTCTCGTCCCGGAGCCACCGGCTAATATTATTCCTTTCATTTATAAGTATTTAAGTATTTGAGTGATGAGTTATTGAGTATTGCTGAATGTCCATTTTCCTGAATCTTTCGACATTTTAACTAACATAGCCAATATTTCATCGTACTTCAAATACAATTCGTTATATATTTCTTTATCAATATAATTGCAAGCTAAAGAAAAATCCAGCCAATTTTGTGTCTCGGCTGCTTCTCCTTCTGAATCAATTAGTTTATTGATAAATAATTTTTCATATCTTCTTTTTCTCCAAGCTTCGGAAATATTTCCACATACGGATCTGGAAGAACGTCGGATTTGGTCTGTTAGTGAATATCTTTCTTCAATAGGAAATGACTTACTCAAAAAATAAATTTGCATTGCTGAATCAAAGGCTTTCTGATAAACTATTAAATCTTTATGATATTTTATTAAACTCATCTCTCAATTATTTAATTGTTCAACCACTCAACCATTCAACCACTCAACCATTCAACCACTCAACCACTCAACCACTCAACCATTCAACCATTCAATCACTCAACCACTCAACTATACTGTTTGTCATAATATTTCTGATATTCACCCGATGTTACATGGTCCAACCACTCCTGATTGGCTAAAAACCAATCTATCGTTGCCGATAAACCTTCTTCGAAGGTTACGGATGGTTTCCAACCCAATTCTTTATTTATTTTTGTAGCATCGATCGCATAACGCAAATCGTGCCCCGGACGGTCTTTTACGAAAGTAATTAATTTCTCACTTTCGCCTTTTTCACGACCAAGTTTCTCATCCATTTGTCGACAAAGCTCTTTCACCAAATCGATATTCGTCCATTCATTGAACCCTCCAATATTGTACGCTTTTCCTGTTTTTCCTTCGTGGAAAACCAAGTCGATTGCTTTCGCATGATCGATCACATACAACCAATCGCGGGTATATTTTCCGTCACCATAAATCGGTAAAGGTTTTTTATTTAGGATATTATGAATGCATAGCGGAATCAATTTTTCTGGGAAATGATTCGGGCCATAATTGTTAGAACAATTTGTGATTACAATCGGTAAACCATAGGTATCATGATACGCTCGCACAAAATGATCAGAAGATGCTTTGGAAGCCGAATACGGAGAATGCGGATCATACGAAGTTTCTTCAGTGAAATATCCAGTTTCGCCTAGCGTTCCATAAACTTCATCTGTAGAAACATGATGAAAACGTTTTCCTGAATAATCATTTTGCCAAGTTGCTTTTGCAGCATTTAATAAATTAACCGTTCCGATTACGTTCGTCATCACAAAATCTATCGGATTGCTGATCGAGCGATCCACATGCGACTCAGCGGCTAGATGAATTACGCCATCGGGCTGATAGCGCTCGAACAATGCATTCACCGCTTTTGCATCGACAATATCCACTTTCTCGAAGCGATAATTCGGATGATGTTCTACATCTTTCAGGTTTTCTAGATTTCCGGCATACGTCAGGGCATCTATATTCACAATCGTATAATTCGGATGTTTCTGCAAAAACTCGCGAACCACGTGCGAACCAATAAAACCTGCTCCTCCGGTAATAAATATCGTTGTCATAAATTGCTTTCTTAAATAGTTATACACTGTTCTTTTGCCAATTGATTTGTAGAAAAATATTTCTCTCCTCTAGAACACCTAACTCCTATAAGTTTCAATCATCAAATATAACTTATTCTTTTGTTTATCACTCATCAAATTGTATTAACTCTGATGTAATCAACAATGCATCAGCGTCTTCTATTGCCGTATACCTATCGCTTGTATTGTGGATTTTATGACCTGAAACTTTTTTTACATTTTTTGGGATAATAACCCTGTCGTACATCACAGCCTCTGTCTTTTCTTTTATTTATTCATTGAGCATTTCAAGAGCCAATTTCCTACTCGTTTATCCGACCCCATTTCAAGACAAAACTTATCATTCTTCGTTCCGACCAATATCATACTTTGCATGTTCAGACGAGTTTTCAGGCATCCTACTTACCAGAAATCTTGCTTCGGTCAACGAACGATAAACCCGACACTAGAAATCGAGAACTTGGTAAGAAGTAGCTCCTACAAACACACGGTTTGGATACCTAACATCTTAAAGTAGCACAACCTTTGTGTATAAATTCTGGATTAGAAACCACTTATCTTGTTCCTACAACAGCAATATTCATCGTTTATGTTGGCAATTAAAGAGCACAAAATTACATATTTTGCACGAATATTACTACCCAAAAAACATTGACATTTAAAAAGTCTGACGGTTAAATAATATTAAAAATCAATTGCTAAACAAAAGTATTTTTCTAATAAAATCTCATAAAACATTAGTAGTTCCTTAAAAATCAAATTACCTTTACCAAGAAATAAAAATAGCATGTCAGTAACCAAAGATTTAAAACGTATAACGACCGAAACAATTCGTAAAATGAAATTTTCGGGCGAAAAGATATCCATGTTAACGGCTTATGATTTTACGATTGCTACTTTAGTAGATGCAGCCGGCACCGAAATAATTTTGGTCGGAGATTCTGCTGCCAACGTTATGGCCGGTCACGAGACTACTCTGCCAATTACTCTAGACCAAATGATTTACCATGCACAGTGTGTTGTTCGTGCTGCAAAAAGAGCATTGGTCGTTGTAGATTTACCGTTTGGTACTTATCAATCTGACCCACAAAAAGCATTGGAATCTGCCGTAAGAATCATGAAAGAGTCGGGTGCCCATGCCGTGAAATTAGAAGGCGGAAAAGAAATCGAAGAATCGATCAAAAGAATCATCAATGCAGGAATTCCTGTGATGGGACATCTAGGGCTTACACCTCAATCGATTTATCAATTCGGGTCGTATAAAGTACGCGCCAAAGATAATTCTGAAGCAGAACAACTCATCAGCGATGCAAAACTGGTAGAAGAGTTGGGTTGTTTTGCCTTGGTGATGGAAAAAATCCCTGCCGATTTAGCCAAAAAAGTAACAGAAACCATCCAAATTCCTACAATCGGGATTGGTGCCGGAAATAGTACAGATGGGCAAGTTTTGGTCGTGCACGATATGTTGGGCCTCAATAACGAGTTCAACCCTAAATTTGTTCGCAAATATTTACAACTAGAAGACCAAATAAAATCAGCAATCGAAAATTATGTAGCCGATGTGAAGTCTTCTGATTTTCCAAATGAAAATGAACAATATTGATAACTTATCCAACATAAAAATAAGTTAATGATGAAAAACTGTAAAAATAATCCTAACGAAAACTAAATTTTTTTATCCATTATAATTCATGGTAAACCCTGACATTCTATTCGAAGACAATCATTTATTGATTATAAATAAAAAACCTGGTGAATTGGCACAAGGCGACAATACCGGCGATATCCCACTAGTAGATAGCCTGAAAGCCTACATCAAAGAACGTGATCACAAACCTGGCAATGTGTTTTTGGGTTTAGTTCATCGTTTGGATCGACCAACTTCTGGGATAATAATGTTTGCAAAAACATCAAAAGCTTTGGCACGCATGAATGATGCCTTCCAGAAGCGGGAAGTAACCAAAGTGTATCGCGCATTGATACAGGGAAAACCGCCAAAAGAACACGATCGTTTGACACACTACCTTCGTAAGAATCAGAAAAACAACAAAACAACCGTTTTTAGCCAACCCACCAACAATGCCAAAGAAGCAATTCTCGAATACTATTGGGTAGGAAGCCTGGATTCGTATGAAGTGCTCGATGTACAACTTTTCACCGGACGCTCTCACCAAATTCGGGCACAACTGAGCTTTATCGGATGCCCCATAAAAGGCGATCTGAAATACGGTGCAAAACGTTCTAATCCAGACGGAAGCATCTCTCTGCATGCAAGAAAATTAATATTTACGCATCCCGTGAGCAAAGAAGAAATCACCATTATTGCTCCTCCACCAAAAGATGTTTTGTGGGAGGCAAGTTTAGGTTTTGAGTAAATCTCTATCTTTACAGACATTTTTTCATTATATGAATCAGTTGGTGTTTTGGATAGTAAAGGCCTTTTCTAAGTTACCCTTTCCGGTCTTGTATTTTATTTCGGATATCATTTATTTCGGATTGAATTATTTGATCGGTTATCGACGCAAGGTAATCTTCAACAATCTAAAAAATTCATTTCCCGAAAAATCCAATCGAGAGATAAAACAAATCCAAAAAGAATTCTATAAAAACTTTGCCGATTATTTGGTAGAAACCCTCAAAGCCTTCACGATCAGCCCAGAAGAACTTGAGAAACGACATACGCATTCTGGTTTAGACATTATGAATCAGATTCAGCTCGAAAAGAAAAATGTTTTTTTAATGGCGGGTCATGTTTTCAATTGGGAATGGTTTATTGGCACAGCACTTATCTTACCTACCCCAAAAAATGTTGCCGTGTATCATCGTTTACGAAATGCTTTTTGGGATAAAAAAATGCAACAATTACGCGCTCGTTACCGAACAACAACCATAGAAATGCGTCGCGTAATCCGAGTAATGTTACAAACACCCAATGACGGAAACACGACCTATCTTTTGATTGCCGACCAGAGTCCGAAGAAACATGAAATACATTACTCGCTAGATTTCTTACATCAACAAACACCTGTCTTTACGGGTTTCGATAAGTTGCTAACCAAGAAAGATTTTGCAGTTGTCTATGCCCAAACGACCAAAATAAAACGCGGCTATTATCATACCGAATTCATTCGAATTTTACCCGATGGTGAAGATTTTGTAGAAAACGAAGCGGTAAATAAGTTCTTTCATCTGCTCCAGAAAACCATTCAGCAACAACCAAGCAATTGGTTATGGAGTCATAAACGTTGGAAACATGCACAAAACAAATCTTATGGATAAACTGGCAATTTGCATTCTAAATTGGAACGGCAGAAAACTATTGGAAGAGTTTCTACCATCGGTTGTCGAAAACAGTAAAGGTTACCCGATTTATCTTATAGACAACCAATCGTCTGATGATTATTTAACACTATTGCAAGAAAAATTTCCAGATGTTCGGGTTATACAAAACTCTGAGAATCACGGTTTTGCAAAAGGCTACAATATTGGTTTACAATCTATTGATGCAGAATATTTTTGTTTACTAAATTCGGATGTAGAAGTTAGCAAAAATTGGATAGAACCGGTTCTGCAACTTTTTGATACGGATAAAAACATTAGCGCAATTCAACCCAAAATTTTATCCTACCGAAACAAAGACGAGTTCGAATACGCTGGTGCTGCAGGCGGTTTTATTGATAATTTGGGCTATCCGTATTGCCGAGGAAGACTTTTTTTTACCATAGAAAAGGACAGACAACAATACAATGATTCGATTGAAATTTTTTGGGCTTCGGGCGCGTGTTTATTTATTCGTGCAAAAGATTATTGGGCTGTCGATGGTTTTGATGAAGATTTTGAGGCTCACATGGAAGAAATTGATTTATGTTGGCGTCTGAAAAATAGAGGCAAAAAGATTATGTTTTGCGGAGATTCTACGGTTTATCATTTAGGAGCTGCAACGCTGAAAAAAGATTCGTACAAAAAAATGTACCTCAACTACCGCAATAGTTTATGGATGAATGTGAAAAACCTACCCAAAAGTCGTTTATTTCCGTGTCTTTTTGCAAGACTTTCTTTAGACGGAATAGCGGCAATTGCTTTTTTACCAAGTAAAGGTTTCTCTCATTTGCGTGCTGTATTTTGGTCACACATGCACTTTTATCGTGGCCTGAAAAAAATGTATCGCAAACGAGAACTTCATCCTATCAAAAATTATTATCAGACAAAGTTTCTTGTTTTTCAGTATTTTATTGCTACCAAAAGAAAATTCACCGATCTCGATAATTAATCTTATCCTTCTTTTTATATTTTAGGTAAAACTAACTTTTTTTCGATTGTTTGTAAAAACATAAAAGAGAATTTTAATCATAAAATCTTCTTCCTATCGAGTATTTTTTTATAATCTCTACAATAAAATATCAAACTAAGAAAAACCATAGAACCAAGCGGATAACAATTTAATTCCCACTATAGGACTGATGCTTCTAGTAAGTACAAATACTACTCATCAAACCAAAAACAAAACATAATCTATAAAAAACACAAAAAATTTATCTACAATTCTGATAATAAAAGAGAAATGAAACAAGGCACAAAAAAAACTAGCCAATAGTTCTAATTTCTCCTTATTTTTAAGCATAAAATAACTTAAAAATGAAAGCATTAATCATTGTCGATTTACAGTACGACTTTTTACCAGGTGGTAAATTGGCCGTTCCTCATGGAGATGAAATCATCAAACGCATCAACGAATTGCAAGCCAAGTTCGAGCTGATTATTGCCACCCAAGATTGGCACCCCGAAAAACACCAAAGTTTTGCATCTCAACATCCGAACAATCAAGTTTTGGATATTGTCGATTTGCAAGGTTATCCGCAAACACTATGGCCAGATCATTGTGTGCAAGGAACAAAAGGCGCAGAGTTGAGCCACGAATTACATCAGAACAAACTTTCCGCAATCATCCGAAAAGGCATGAATCCTTCGATCGATTCGTACAGTGCTTTTTTCGATAATAACCATCAACGCAAAACTGGCTTACACGGCTACTTACAAGAACATGGCGTAACCGAAATTTTTGTATGCGGTTTGGCTGCTGATTTTTGTGTCTATTTCACCGCCATGGACGCACTGAAATTGGGATACAAAGTTCATATTCTCGAGCGTGCCGTAAAAGCGATTGATAATGAAATGTACCAAGAAAAACTAAAAACATTTATTACCAAAGGCGGACAACTCACAAGCTATTTGGATTAAAAAAAATGGATTAGATGTAACGATTACAAAAAAAATACACCTAATAAAAAAACACAACGATTATGAAACAATTTATTTATACTTGTCTGATTGCTTTTTCTGCCATACATGTCGGATTTGCACAAAACCAAAACATAGAAGCCACCTATGTTATGAAAATCGATTTGAATGTTGAAGAAAACTTGAAAAACGTTCCGAAAGCATTTCAATCCGAAGCAAGAAAAAACCTAGAAACTGCTAATAAAGAAGGTGTTTATGTAGATTACACCCTGAAAGCAGATGGCAAAAAATCTGTTTATCAATTGGTAGAAAAAATTAGTAATGATAATTCGATATCGGCACAAGTCGTAAAAATGATGACGATGATGGACAAAGAACCTCTGTACAAATTAATCGACAACAACGAATACACAAAACTCTATGACATGTTTGGCAAACGCTACCAAATAAAAGACCAATTAATCAACTTCAACTGGAAAATAACCCGTGAGAAAACTAAAATCAACGGATACGATGTTACCAAAGCAACAGGCGTTATCAACGACAGCATTCCGGTAACTGCTTGGTATGCACCACAAATTACTGTAAAAGATGGTCCCGACCGTTTTTGGGGTTTGCCAGGTTTGATTGTGAAAGTTGACGGTAAAAATGAAAAAGCAGATTTTTCTATCCAATTAAAAGACCTAAAAATCACTGATAAACCAGTGAAAATTAACGTTCCGACCGAAAAGAAAACCTATACCATGAAAGAATACGAAGAAGAAATGCGTATTTGGGAACAAAACATTCGCGAACAAATGAACCAAGGCGTAGAAACCGATTAATTACATAAGCTCTATTAAAATTAATGTATGAGGATTGTATTTTTCTTGACCTTATTATTGGGATTATCCAATGGTATTTTTGCACAAAACTGTACCGTGAAAGGTATTTTACAAGACGAAAACGGCTTACCTATCAACGATGCAACGGTTTCTATTTTCAATACGCAAAATGAAGGAGTTGGTTTCACCTATTCTAACCTCGAGGGTGAGTTTTCACTTGAGGTTCCTTGCCATGAAAAGTATGAAATAGAAGTCGAACATTCTGGTTTTGAGCAAGTGGTTCAAGCATTGGATTTATCAAAAAATCAGCAACTAAAACTAAAACTAAAAGCCACCAAGACCATTGCTTTGCAAGAAGCCATTATCAATGCCAAACAAGCAATAAAAATAAAAGGAGATACTATAGAATATGATGCAGACTCCTTCAAGGTTGGGAATGAAGAAGTGTTGGAGGATATCCTAAAAAAACTGCCCGGTATTGTAGTAGAAAACGGAAAAGTATACCACAACGGGAAAGAAATTACTACTATCACCGTTGGCGGACGTGAAGTCTTGGGAGGTAACACCAAATTACTGAACAAGAATTTACCATCGGATGCAGTGGATAAAATCCAACTAAACAAGAAATTCAAAGCCAATCCATTTGCCTCTTCCCTACAGCAAGATGAGCAGATGTCGCTCAATATCGAACTAAAAGAGGACAAAAAAAATCTTGCCTTCGGGAATATAACCATTGGTGGAGACGCCAATCAACACGCCGATGCACAATCTAAAACATTTTATTTTAGCGAAAAAACAGATGCTACGCTCATCGGAGATTTCAACACTTATGGCAAGCAAGTTTTTAATCAGGAAGATTATATGAGTTTTTTTGGGGTATTCTCTGATTTCAACTCAGAAGGAAGTATACTCTCTTTGCGTTCTGCCAACACTACATTTAGCTTTCTAAGCACCCAAAATCAGGCACGAGAACTGAACACGTTTACCAGTGCAGCACATATGGGCTACCAAGCAAATAAAAATCTAATGGTGACCGGTTTTGGGATGTTGGCTTCGAACAATATCCGATACAATCAGTTGACAAAACGCTTTCATAGTGCATCGATCAACAACCGAATCGATCTAGATGAAGAACGAAATAAGCAAAATATTTTATCAGCAATGGGACGTTTACGACTTGATTATTCTCCGTCTGATCGATCGCAAATCAAGTATCGATTGAATTTCAATTATACCAAAAACAATCTAGAACAAAACCTATCATCCTACCAAAATAACACTTTTAGCGCCAGCAGAAGTGTAGAAAACAAACGGACGAATAACAGTATTACACAGAATTTTAGTTACATAAAAAAAGTAGGAAAAGACGATAACCTTGGTCTGTATTTCCGTCATCAATACCAAGAAGAAAAACCTGATTTGATGATTCGCTCTTCGCATGAGTTTTTGAGTAATCTTTACCCATTCTCGCTAAACTCAATCGATCAGCAACAGAAAACAAACGTAAATACCTTGCAGCTATATGCTGTTTATAACCATTTATTGAGCTATACTACAAACTTAAACCTAAAAGTAGGCACGAATTTCAGCAACCAAAAAAACACGACCACTACATTTGGGCAAGAAGAAATTTTGGCAGGAGAATTCTATAGCGGACGTGCCGATATGGACTTTCAACAGTTTTATATTTCGGCTTCAATCAAAAAGAAATTTGGTAGGTTTTTGATGGATGTCGGAACAGGCTTGCATCATTTGTATCAAAATATCGATTTTCTTAACGAAAGAAAAGAAGAAAAAGATACAAAATTTTTTCCGTTTGCAAATTTCGAATATAATTTTAGCAACGCTCATCAATTGAGTTTGGATTATCGCAGAAATTATTCTTATCCATCAATTAGAGATCTGAATCCATTGATGAAAATAAATTCTTATTTTTCTGTTTTTTACGGAAATAGAGATTTATACGCAAGCAATCAACACGATATGAATTTGAGATATTACTATTTCAATTCATTTTCCTTTTTCAATATTTACGCACAAGTAAGTTATACGATTCGCGACAATTCGATACAAACCATGTCTAATTTCTTGACCTATGTACCGCCAAATAATCCGGAAAATATACAGTTTAACCAAAGCAATACGCTGATTAATAGCCACAAAAACGAAAAATCTTTTTCTGCCAATTTGAATATCGGAAAACGCTTTTCTAAATTTTATCGTGCAAGTATCAACGGTAATTTTTCTAATATGGATTATTACACCTTTGTAAATAATGAATCGACCAATACACGTACAATTTCTCATTTCTATATGTTGGATAATATTTTCACATTCAAAAAGAAAGTAGAATTTACGGCCGGCCTCAAATGGATGCAAAATGATTATCGTTCACTAACAAAACAGAGTTTCGAGTCGTGGGTACCGAACGGTAATTTTGCTTGGACCTTTTTAGACAAATGGCTACTTCAGTCGGATATCAACTATCATTTGCAATACCAAAATGGCGAAAAAATCAATGAAGCCAAAGAACTCAATGCGTCTTTGCGCTATAATATTGCTAAAAAAACATACATTACTTTTATCGCAGGAAATATTTTAGGAAATGATTTACTCGTGACCAATTCATTCAACGATAACTATACCCAAACCACTCAGCAAGAAGTATTGGGTCGTTATTTTTTGGTAAATCTACGATATAAATTTTAAGGATTTTCTCAAAACCTCCGTTTACAAAATGCCGCTCCGAACTGGGCGGCATTTTTGTTGCAAAAAAGATTTTCTTATTTTTTTTCTAAAAAGAAATCTCGTATCAATTCCATTGCCCATAAAAAATCTTCGGGTAGTTGACCTTCGGTCCAAGGTTCTTTCGAACCAAAAGCATGATTCACACCTGCCAAAACCTGTAACTCAATAGTAGGATTCCATCTTTTCAGGTTTTTGGCTTCTTCTACCGAAACCGTTTCATCTGCATCACCATGTAGATTGAGATACGGAATGCTTAAATTCTGAATATTTTTTTCAATCGACAGACGATTTTCATGCTGGATATAGTCCTCATAAAACTGATAATTCATCGGCATCCATTGCTGGGTTCTCATATTCTGAAAACGATATACTCCAGAATCTTTCCAATCTTCTAATTCTTGCTCCGAATAATTTCGGAAACGATCTAGGTAAGAAATCGCACCAAGTGTAGCTATCTTTTTCACACGTGGATCTTCTATTCCTTTTAGAATCGTGATTCCTCCACCTCGAGAATGGCCAATCAAATAAACCTCATCGCGATTAATCTCTTTTTCGGGAATCCAATCACCGCTAATCGCATGCGAAATAACCAAGCCCAAATCATCGAGTTCTGTAGAATAATTATTTTCACCGAAAGCTTCTAATTCTGTAAATTTTTGCGTATTGGTCAATCCAATTCCGTTGTACGAAAAATTGTATTTGATGAATGCAAAATGATTAGTAGCCCAAAATTTTGCCATCAAATCAAAACATCCATGGTCTTTAAATCCTTTGAAACCATGGCTAAAAATTACAATCGGTTTCTTTTTTCCATCTCGTAGATAAGCAACATCATACAAAGATTTTCGTTCTCTACTTCCTTGGAAGAGATTGTTTTTTGATAGAACTATTTTCTCGAACATTTTTCGGGTTATAAAATCTTTTTCTAAACTCCAACCACGAGCAGGCGAATATTCTCTCCCATACATGATGATCTGGATATGCAGTTTATTCCATACCTCACGAGGGAAAATACGTTTAGCATCGCGTTCGGTTTCTTCTACATTTTTTCCTTTGGTCAATTTCCACAATTTCATCAATCGGTGGATATGTGTATCGACCGGGAAGGCCGGAATCCCAAACCATTGGGCCATCACCACCGATGCAGTTTTGTGCCCAACACCTGGTAATTCTTCTAATTGCTCGAAGGTCGATGGAACTTCGCCATCATATTTTTCGACCAACATTTCTGATAGAAGACGAATATTTTTGGCTTTGGTGTTCGACAAGCCTATTTGCTTTATATATTCTTTGATTTCTTCGACTTCGAGCTGCATCATTTCTTTTGCATTATTGGCTCGAGCAAAAAGAGCAGGCGTTACTTCGTTTACTTTTTTATCGGTTGTTTGTGCCGAAAGCAAAACAGCTATCAGCAATGTAAAAGCATCTTGATGATGCAACGGAATGGGTGGATTTGGATATAATTTTTCTAATTCTTGAATAAGAAAATCTATCCTTTCCTGTTTTTTCATCATAGGGAATATCTTTCATCTATAGACAAATTTACAAGGAATAAAATGAATAGAAAAAAGTAGAGAATTTCTCTTTTTGTGACAGAATGAATGATTGGGTGAGAATAGTCTAGCATCTTTCTGAAAAACAAAAAAGTCGAACCTATTCAACTCGACTTTTTGAATTTTGATTGTTCTATTCATTGGTTTGTATAGGTTTTTCGACAACCGGAAGAATTTCTCCTTTCTCTAAACGATATCGGTTGATTTCTTCTGTCGGAATTTCTTTGGTATAATCGACCTTATGCACGATAAAACCTGCATCTTCTAAGCGCTGATAGTAATCCAAACCATAAATCCGAACGTGATCATATTGACCAAATTTTTCTTTTCGCTCTTCTTTGCTTGTCACAGAACTATCTTCGTAGGTAAGCTCGCGTTGATAACTTATCGGTACCTGAAAAATTCCCCAGCCACCTGGTTTCATCACTCGAAAAAGCTCGCTCATCGCCTGATGATCATCCATGATGTGTTCGAGAACATGGTTACAAAAAATTACATCGAATGTGTTTTCTCCAAAGGGTAAATCGCAAATGTCTGCTTTTACATCGGCCAAAGGCGATTCTATATCAGACGTTATATAGTCTAGATTTTGCATTGCCCGAAAGCGTTTATAAAATGCTTGTTCGGGTGCAATGTGCAGCACTTTTTGTTTTGCCTGAAAAAAATTGGTTTTATTGGTAAGGTACAACCACATTAATCGATGCCTTTCTAAGGAAAAGGTATTCGGTGCCAATACATTTTCGCGTTGTTTTTCGTATCCATAGGGCAACATTTTATAATATCCTTGTCCATCGATTGGGTCGTAGTAGCGATTCCCTTTTAGTAGCCATACCAAAACAGGCCGAATGATATAGCTAATGTTGATGAGTATTGGTCTTGGGATTAGGTTCATCCCATAGCGGAAAAGTCGCTTCATGAGTACGAACTATTTAAAAAGATATGGTTTTTCTTCATCGGATTCGATTCCTAGAGCTTCGTATATATATCCGAAAGTTGACAATAATTTAGGTTCGCCTTCTACCAAGCATACATCGTGCTCGTAATGAGCAGAATATTTGTTATCGCGTGTGGTCACTGTCCAGCCATCTTTATGGAATTTTACTTTATCGGTTCCCATATTGACCATCGGTTCGATGGCTAACACGATTCCGTTTTCTAGTTTTTTACCAGTTCCTCTTCTTCCGTAGTTGGGTACTTGCGGATCTTCGTGCATCTCGCGTCCTAGGCCATGCCCTACTAATTCTTTTACAATTCCGTATCCTTCTGCTTCGCAGTGTTGCTGAATTGCATAACCTATATCACCAATACGGTTTCCTTTACGCATTTGTTCAATTCCTTTGTATAGAGATTCTTTGGTTACACGAAGTAACTTTTCGGTTTCTTCATCAATATTTCCTACTGCAAAGGTGTAGGCATGGTCTCCATAAAACTCGTTCATATAGACTCCACAATCTACGGATACGATATCGCCATCTTCTAAAGGAATATCGTTCGGAATGCCGTGTACGACTTGTTCGTTTGGTGAAATGCATAAGTTTTTTGGAAAATCATACATTCCTAAAAATGCTGGATACCCGCCATGGTCTCGAATAAATTCTCCACCTAATTTATCTAAATGATTGGTTGTTACGCCAGGTTTAATTTCTTTTGCTAACATACCTAAAGTTTTCGATACCAATTGTGCACTTAGGTACATGAGCTCTAACTCTTCTTTTGTTTTTAAAATTATCATAATCTAAAAAATCCTCTTTTTTTCTTTTGTTCTTTTTTCTCACCATGATGTAGAGTGAACTCTATTTTTTGTGAAATTACTTGATAGACTTCTCCCCAACCGGGAAATCCCCCTAAATTTCGATCGTCTATAAATAGATCAGCATTTATTTTTCTGCTTTGTTGTTTTGGGTCGTATTCTTCACCCTCGAAACTACTATTTACGGCATAGAATTCTATCCCATTTGCTCTACAAAACTCAACAGCTTCGGATAATTTTTCTCCGCTGCGGTACGTCCAGAGTATCAATCGATAACCTTCATTTTGTAGTTTTTTTAGCGTTTCAAAAGCAAATAACTTTGGTTTCCCTATTTGCGGATATTTATCTTCGACTATTGTTCCATCAAAATCAACTGCTATTATTTTTGTATTCATCATGGTTTTATCTTGTTTAGGAGAGATGTATTTGTATCTAAATATTGCCTAAATGTTTTTTATGAAACCAAAATATCACCTATCATTTCGGTCGGAATTGGTATTTGCATCACTGTAAGAATAGTAGGTGCAATGTCGCCTAGTTTTCCATGTTTCAAATTCCAACGACGATTTTTATCTACAACAATCAACGGAACGGGATTTGTACTATGCTGTGTATTGGGGCTACCATCTTCGTTAACCATACAGTCAGAATTTCCATGATCTGCCAAAATAAAAGTGGTGTAGTTATGTTTTAGGGCAGCTTCTACGATTCTTCCGACACAAGAGTCTACTACTTCAGCAGCTTTTTGTGCGGCAGAAAAAATGCCTGTATGCCCAACCATATCAGTATTAGCAAAATTTAATACAATGAAATCTGCTGTTTCTTGATTGATTTCTTCTAACAATGCATCGGTAAGCTCATAGGCAGCCATTTCGGGTTTTAGATTATATGTTGCTACATCTCTCGGAGATGGTTTTAGGATTCTCTTTTCACCCTCGAACGGTACTTCTCTGCCTCCCGAAAAGAAAAAGGTAACATGTGGATATTTCTCTGTTTCTGCCATTCGGATTTGGGTTTTATGATTTTTCTCTAAAACCTCCCCTAAAGTCATTTGCAGAGTAGAATCCTGAAAAACAACTTCTACATTTTGATATGTTTTATCATAGTCTGTCAGAGTAACGTATTTTAGTTTTAATGCAAACATTTGATGCTCTGGAAAATCTTTTTGCGATAATACTTCGGTAATTTCTCGTCCACGATCTGTTCGGAAGTTGAAGCAAATCACTACATCTTCATTTTCGATAATGGCTTTCGGTTGATCATTTTCATCAGTAACAATAATGGGCAACAAAAATTCGTCGGTCAAAGTATTGGCATAAGCATCTTCTATTGCTTTTATCGGTTGTGTTGTGTATTCGCCAAAACCGTGAACCATAGCATCATAAGCTTTTTTCACCCGCTCCCAACGTTTATCCCGATCCATTGCATAGTAACGTCCTGTAATCGAAGCAAGTTCCCCTACCGATGTTTGCATATGGGTTATGAGTTCTTGTATGAATTCTTTACCGGATGTAGGGTCGGTGTCTCGCCCATCGGTAAAAGCATGTACAAAGACGTTTTTTTCGAGCCCAGCTTCTTTGGCTGCATCGAGTAATCCTTTGAGATGATTGATATGAGAATGCACTCCACCATCGGAAACTAATCCTATGAAATGGACTTTTCTACTGTTTTCTTTGGCATAAGAAAAAGCATCATGAAGCACTTTTTCTTGTAATAATTCTTTGTTTTCTACTGCACGATTGATCCTCACTAAATTCTGATAAACCACTCTACCAGCTCCTAGATTCATATGTCCCACCTCTGAATTCCCCATTTGTCCTTCTGGCAAACCGACTGCTAACCCAAAGGTGTCTAACGTTGTATTGGGATAATTTGTCATCAAGGTATCGATATTGGGTGTATTGGCTTTTGCTATTGCAGAGACTTTCGGGTCTGGATTGATTCCCCAACCGTCTAAGATTAATAATAGTGCTTTGTTATTTATCATACTTGTAAACTGTAAAAGAAAAATCCAAAGTTACGAACTTTCGATTTATTACTGGGTCAATTTGCGACTTCACTTATAAATTTTATTCGCATCAATCGCAGTTCTTCTTCGTCGTAATCATCGCTAAATTCATCGAGAAGATTCGCCATCGAGTCGTTTTCGGCTTCCATCAAATAGTCGAAAATTTCTTCTTGTTGATCTTCATCCAAAACCTCATCTATATAATAATTGATATTCAACTTTGTTCCCTGATAAACTATACTTTCCATTTCTGACAATAACTCATCCATCGAAAGGTTCTTCGCAGAAGCTACATCTGCTAAATCGAGTTTTCGATCAGTAGATTGAATAATATATACTTTATGACTTGTTTTATCGGCCACTTGTTTGATTACCATGTCATCTGGTCGTTCGATCTGGTTATCTTCTACATACTGTGCAATGTAGGCTACAAATTCTTTCCCGAACTTTTTTGCTTTTCCTTCTCCTACTCCATATACGTTGGTAAGCTCGACGAGATTGGTAGGGTATTGCATGGTCATGTCATCTAAACTTGCGTCCTGAAAAACGGCAAAGGGAGGCAACTGATGCTTCTTAGCAATTTTTTTTCTTAATTCTTTGAGATGTTTTAGAAGTCGATCATCAAAAGCTGCAGGTGAAGTAGGTGTTTCATCTACTATTCCTCCATCGAGTAGCTTTTTATAATCTATATCTTGAGCAATCTCGAATTTAGTCGGATTGTCTAAAAATTCTCTTCCTTGCTCAGTTATTTTCAGTAATCCATAAGTTTCTATTTCTTTTTTCAGATAATTATGGACGATTAATTGTCGTACTACCGTTTTCCAGAAACAATCTTCTTTGTCTTTCCCGATCCCAAAATATGGTTCTGATTGTAAGTTGAATGATTTGGTTATAGAGTTTTCTTTGCCAACCAATATATGGACTATATCAGCAATACGTAATTTTTGATTGGTTTTCTCTACAATGGTCAAAACTTGCTGTGCTTCTCGGGTAGCATCCATCATTTTTTTAGGATTACGCATATTATCGTCCATATTAGCACCCGCACCGTTTACTTCATCGAATTCTTCTCCGAAATAATGGAGCAAAAATTTTCTTCTCGACATAGAAGTCTCGGCATATGCTGCCACTTCATTCAACAGTTGCATACCGATCTCTCGTTCTGCAACTGGTTTACTAGCCAAAAACTTCTCTAGTTTTTCGATATCTTTATAATCGTAAAAAGCCACACATTCTCCTTCTCCACCATCTCGACCTGCTCGTCCAGTCTCTTGATAATAGCTCTCTAAAGATTTTGGAATATCGTAATGAATAACAAATCGTACATCGGGTTTATCGATTCCCATCCCAAAAGCAATGGTCGCCACCACAACATCTACATCTTCCATAAGGAACATATCTTGGTGTTTACTTCTTGTTTTAGCATCTAAACCAGCATGGTACGGGATCGCCTTTATTCCGTTTACTTGAAGAAGTTGTGTTAATTCTTCAACTTTTTTTCGACTAAGACAGTACACGACTCCTGATTTTCCTTGTCTTTTTTTGATGAATTTTACAATTTCTTTGTCTTGATTAATTTTCGGACGAACTTCATAAAAAAGATTGGGACGATTGAACGAGTCTTTGAAAACCCTAGCATCTTGCATGCCCAATGTTTTTTGGATATCTTCTTGTACTTTTGGTGTTGCTGTAGCAGTGAGTGCTATAATAGGAGCATTCCCTATTTTTTGGATAATGGACTTTAGATTTCGGTATTCTGGACGAAAATCATGACCCCATTCTGATATACAATGAGCCTCGTCTATAGCGAAAAAAGAAATTTTTACCGTTTTGAAAAAATCGATATACTCTTCTTTGGTTAATGACTCTGGTGCTACATACAACATTTTTGTTTTACCTGCTCGAATATCGTCCATCACAATTTTTGTTTCGGATTTGTTGAGCGACGAATTTAATACATGAGCTACTTCATTGGTCGATATGCCACGTAACGCATCTACTTGATTTTTCATCAATGCAATTAGTGGCGATACTATAATGGCCACCCCTTCCGACATCAAGGCTGGCAATTGATAACACATAGATTTTCCTCCGCCAGTTGGCATCAGTACAAAAACATCTTGGTTATTCAAAAGCGTTTTAATAATTTCTTCTTGTTGCCCCTTAAATTGATCATACCCAAAGTATTTCTTAAGGTAGCTAGATAAATCTTTTGTATGCGTCTCCATCATTCCTATCAATTCAATTTTATCAAAATACTATAAAATTTTTCTTATAATAAACCCTATATTTGGAGGCGAATTCAGTAAAACTTAAATCCTATAACTTCCAATCATATAAGGAATTTAAATATACGGATTTTTTAGGAGCTGACAATACATTTCATTTTGGAAGAAAAAAATTTAACATTCATAGCTAAAGAGGTTTTTTTAGAAGAAGCCAAAGAAATTGAACTAATTGCCAATCGTTTGAGCAATTCTTTCAGCCAAGCTGTTCGAGAAATTTTTAACACAAACGGGAAACTTGTCGTATGCGGAATTGGGAAAAGTGCCCATATTGCAAACAAAATTGTCGCAACCCTAAACTCTACTGGTACCCCTTCTCAGTTTCTCCATGCTGCAGAAGCCATCCATGGTGATTTGGGATTGCTACAAAAAGAAGACGTTTGCTTATGTATCTCTAACAGTGGGAACACACCCGAAATAAAACTTCTTTCTCCTATCCTAAAAAATAGAGCAAAATCGCTAATCGCCATTACAGGCAACACAGAATCCGTTTTGGCAAAAACCGCTGATTATGTACTTGATGCATCCGTAAGCAAAGAAAGTGGACGCCTAAACCTAGCGCCTACAAGCAGCACAACTGCTCAACTTGTAATGGGCGATGCAATTGCAGTAGCTTTGATGGAACTTCGAAAGTTCGAAAAACAAGACTTCGCAAAATACCACCCAGGAGGGGCTTTAGGAAAAAGGCTCTTATGGCGTGTAGATAATATTGTAGATACAAGTAAAAAACCTCAAGTATCGGCAGACGCTCCGATGACAGAAGTAATTGATTCGATGACTACTGGCAAAATGGGAATTACCACCATTATCGATAAAGACAACAAAGTCCTGGGAGTTATCACCGATGGAGATTTACGTAGAATGCTTATCGAGCATCCCAACTTTCAGCATCTAAAAGCAAAGGATATTGCTACGATGCATCCTAAAAAAATAAATAAAACTGCCTTAGCTGCTACTGCCTTAGACCTTATCAGAAACAACAGTATTGGGCAAATAATTGTGGTCGACGATACCGATAAGTATTATGGAGTTTTGGATATCCATTCGATATTAGCAGAAGGAATAGAATAATGACAAAGAAAAAACAATACACAGCCGACATGTCTTTTTTGGCGCACGTAGGCGAATTAAGAGGTCATCTTGTACGATCTTGTATAGCCCTGATTTTGGCATCTATTTTTGTAGCTTTTTTTTGGGATTTCATTGTCAATGATATTATCATGGCACCCTTGAAATCGAACTTTGCTACCTTTAGATTTTTCAACTATTTAGGTGAAACATCAGGAATAGGAAAATTATATACATCCGAATTCGATATTTCTAAAGACTTAACAAACCTCGACCCATCGGGTCAAATTACTTCGCAAATTATGGCAATTCTAGTTTGCGGGTTGATTGTTGCCATTCCATATATCATTTGGGAAATTTGGCGATTTGTGAAACCAGGCCTCAATGAGAATGAAAGAAAAAGTGCCACAAGCACTGTCTTTGCGATAACCTTGTTTTTCTTGTCTGGTATATTGTTTAGCTATTATATGCTTCTTCCACTTTCTACACAATTCTTATTTTCTTACGATCCGTTCAACGTTGGCAACACCTGGACTTTACCAAAATACATCAGCTTGTTTGTACAAACCTTATTATCGATGGGGGTAATTTTCCTCCTACCAGTATTTGTTTATTTCTTTACTTCGATAGGATTGTTGACCCCAACTTTCTTAAAAACTTATCGAAAACATGCATTTGTAGTAGTTTTGGTTATTGCTGCGGCGATTACACCGAACGACATATTGAGCATGATTGTAGCCTCGATCCCTCTTTGGTTTTTATACGAATTAAGTGTAGTTGTTGCAAATAATGTATACACAAAGCAACTCAGAAAACAAGAAAAAAGTTTAACAAAGAATTAATTTACTATGCTTGCATAGTAAAATGTTTTTTGTAAATTAGCAAATAGAAATTATTAAGACAATTTTTTAAAAACAAAAAATCATAAATCGATGAAGATATTAGTTTGTATTAGTAGCGTTCCAGACACTACCGCAAAGATAAACTTCACTTCTGATGGGAAGGAGTTTGATAAAAACGGCGTGCAATTTGTAATCAACCCGCATGACGAATTTAGTTTAACCCGTGCCGTTGAATTGCAAGAAAAACAAGGGGCAACAGTGACAATCCTTACGGTAGGTGATGCAAGTGTAGAGCCTGTGATGCGCAAGGCTTTAGCCATTGGTGCAAATGACGGAATCCGTATAGATGCTGATGCGAAAGACGATTTCTTTGTAGCTACCCAAATTGCAAAAGCTGCTAAAGAAGGTGGATATGACTTGATTTTGACTGGGAAAGAATCTATAGATTACAACGGAGGTGCTGTTCCTGGTCTAGTAGCCGGAATGTTGGACTACGGTTTTGTAAACGGATGTATCGGACTAGAAGTTGAGGGCACTACTGCCAAAGTAGTTCGTGAAATCGACGGTGGGAAAGAAAAAGCGAGCGTCGCTCTACCTGCTGTAATCGCTGGACAAAAAGGAATGGTTGAAGAAAGTGCTCTTCGAATCCCGAACATGAGAGGTATTATGCAAGCAAGATCGAAACAAATCACAGTTGTTGCTGCAGAACCAACCGAAACCAAAGTAACGGTTGTTGGTTATGAAAAACCAGCTTCTCGTGGTACTGTAACTTTAGTAGACAAAGATAATGTTGCCGAATTGGTACGTTTGTTACATGAAGAAGCTAAAGTAATTTAATTCACCCTATTTATCAATTTCAAAATAAAAGAACATGCCAATATTTGTTTTCGCAGAAACCCATGATGGACACTATAAAAAAGCAGCATTAGAAGCCGTTTCATACGCCAAATCTATAGCCGACTTAGCAGGTAACACGGTAACAGCTGTTGCTTTTAACGCTACAGAATCATCGGATAAACTATATGCTCACGGTGCACAGAAAGTTGTAAAAGTTGACAACGACACACTCAAAAACTTCGATCCAAGCCTTTACGCAAAAGCCTTGGCAGAAGTAGCAAACGGAGCCGATACTTTTGTATTAGCTTCTACAAACGACTCTTCTTCTGTAGCTCCTATACTAGCACTCAAATTAAACGCTTCTTTGGTGACCAATGTAGAAAAAGCTCCTACTTCGGTTACTCCTTTCACAGTTCAAAGAAAAGCTTTCTCAGGGAAAGGAATCGAAACAGTAGCAGTAGAAGGTGCCAAAGTAATCACTGTATTACAAAACTCTTTCGGGGTTAAAGATAACGCAGTTAGCGGCACAGAAGAAACAGGAAATGTAACAGTAAATGCAGCCGATGCAAAAATTACAATAGAAAGTGTAGAACAAGCATCTTCTGAAAAAATAGACCTTTACGAAGCCGAAACCGTAGTTTCTGCTGGTCGTGGACTTAAAGGCCCAGAAAATTGGGGAATGATCGAAGAACTAGCGAACATTTTAGGTGCTGCAACCGCTTCATCTAAGCCAGTTGCGGACATAGGTTGGAGACCTCACTCAGAACACGTAGGACAAACCGGGAAAGCCATTGCACCAAATTTATACATAGCAATCGGAATCTCAGGAGCCATCCAACATTTAGCAGGAGTAAATGGATCGAAAACAATTGTTGTAATCAATAACGATCCAGAAGCACCATTCTTCAAAGCTGCTGACTATGGTATTGTAGGAGATGCCTTTGAAGTGGTACCAAAACTTATCGAAGAAGTTAAAAAACTAAAAGGAGTAAATTAATATTTACCTATAGTAATCTTATCCGAATTGACCGAAAAGTTGATTCGGATTTTTTTATTTTTTTCAATAATTCATAAGATTTTGTTAGTTTTACCATCCAATGGATAATTTAGTTAAACTCAATATTAAAGGAATCTCTTATAGCCAAACACAAACAGGAGCTTATGCTCTTATTTTGGAAGAAGAATTCGGAGGACGTAAACTCCCTATCATCATCGGAAGTTTTGAGGCTCAATCTATTGCATTAGCTTTAGAAAAAGACATTGCACCGCCAAGACCACTCACACATGATCTTTTTGTGAGCTTGGGAGAACAATTCAAGTTTTCTGTAAAATCGGTTTATATCTATAAATTAGAAGATGGCGTATTTTATTCGAAAATAGTTTTTATAGATTTCACAGGACAAATAGCCGAAATCGACTCACGCACCTCAGACGCCATTGCTATTGCTATTCGTTTCTTTGCCCCTATTTATGCCTACCAAGACGTTGTAGAAAAAGCAGGGATCCATTTAGAAGTTATCCAAGAAGAACAAGATAGCATCAACCAAGCTATGCAAAAAATAGAAGAGGAAGTAAAAGCAATGAATGATTTATCCGACTATTCAGAATGGACAACTGAAGAATTAGAAGAAGAAATGAAAAAAGCAGTAATGGAAGAAAATTACGAACTTGCTGCTCAACTTCGAGACGAACTCGACAAACGTACAAACTAAAACACACATTTTATTTTATATGTCTATAAAATTAAGACTAACAATCATGAATTTCCTAGAATTTGCAGTGTGGGGAGCATACCTCACCTCTATGGGAAATTATTTGGGATCTGTAGGCTTAGGCTCGAAAATTGGGCTATTCTACGCAATGCAAGGAATCGTTTCTATCTTCATGCCTGCAATTATGGGAATTATTGCCGACAGATGGATACCTGTTCAGCGGCTTTTAGGCCTCAACCATCTCTTGGCTGCTATCTTTATCATTGCAGCAGGATATTATGGCCATATCGCCGGTGAAACTGTAGATTTTGCCACCATCTTCACGCTCTACTCATTTAGTGTTGCCTTCTTTATGCCGACCATTGCACTCTCCAATTCAACAGCATACAGTATTTTAAAACAAAACAAGCTTAACACCATAAAAGCCTTTCCACCAATCAGAACCTTTGGTACAGTAGGGTTTATTTGTGCAATGTTGTTTGTTAATTTTATCGGATTTGATAATGGACGTTTAGGCTTTAATTTTTCGAGTGATCCAAACTTTATCAGTTTCCAATCTAATTATTATCAATTTTATGTTTCGGGTATAATAGGTATAATATTATTTCTCTATAGTTTCACCTTACCGAACTGCCCAATCAGTGAAAAAACAGAAAAACAATCCTTTTCGGATGCGTTCGGTTTCAAAGCCTTCGCCTTATTCAGAGATAAAAAAATGGCCATATTTTTCATCTTCTCGATGCTATTAGGCGTTTCTTTACAAATCACCAATGGGTATGCCAATCCATTTATCACAAGCTTCAAATCTATACCAGAATATGCCAACACCTGGGGAGCAAACAATGCCAATGCATTGATTTCACTCTCTCAAATCTCTGAAACGCTTTGTATTCTCCTTATCCCTTTTGTATTGAGAAAATTCGGAATCAAAATCGTCATGTTAATGGCCATGGTAGGATGGGTTCTGCGCTTCGGGTTATTTGGGCTTGGAGATCCAGGTTCGGGCGTTTGGATGTTTATTCTTTCGATGATCGTTTACGGAATTGCTTTTGACTTTTTCAATGTTTCGGGTTCACTGTATGTCGATAACGAAACCGACGAAAAGATACGCTCTTCGGCACAAGGTGTCTTTATGATGATGACCAATGGTTTTGGTGCTACAATAGGGATGTTGGCCGCTCAATACGTTGTTAATCATTATGTTTATAACCAAACCGATCTTTTGGCTCAACTGCACGGTTGGCAAATGTCATGGTTTATTTTTGCTGGTTATGCACTAATTGTTACCATTCTTTTTGCCATTATTTTTAAGCACAAGCATGATCCGAAAGAAGTGGAAAAAATAATTCGTTAATATTACTTTCTATCAGAATAATACCAACACAAAAACTTCAGCCTAAGGCTGAAGTTTTTTATCTTCTTAGATATTCTACAAAATCATAACTATAAAGATGTTTATCATCTTTTAGATGATGTTCACGGTCTACTTCTACCCATTTTTCATCATCAATTTCTGGGAAAAATGTATCCCCTTCAAATTCGTGATGCACTTCGGTGAGATAGATTTTATCGGCAAACTCCATTGCTTGGCGATAAATTTCTCCACCACCAATCACGTAAAGATCCTCATCCAACTTATAGCCTTTTTCTATAGCTTCTCGCAACGAATGAACGACCTGTATTCCATCTGCAGAGTAATTGCGGTCTCGCGAAATCACAATATTTACTCGGTTGGGTAAAGGTCTACCAATTGATTCGAATGTTTTCCTACCCATAATTATCGGATGTCCGGTAGTGATTTTCTTGAAATGTAGAAAATCTTTTGGTAAATGCCAAAGCATCTGATTCCCCTTCCCTATCGCATGATTACTTGCAATTGCGACTACGAGATGTAGCATAAGCAGATTATTTTTTTATTAAAATATAATGAACCTCGCCGTTGCTTACTTTTGGGTTTCCGTTTTTGTCTACTTCGATCAGCTTATCGCCTTCTATTCGGAAAGCATTTGGACCATCTGAAATATTGCCCAACAATAGGGTTTTACCATCATCTTTCAGATCATAAACCCCCGTTGTTATTAGAACTTCACCTGTTTTATCGTCTTTGGTTTGATATATATAACTTTCGTCCGGATTCAGAGTTATGGTATAGGTAATCGAATTAGAAGAATTTCCAAGTTTTCCTTGGAATTTTTCACTTTCTGCTGGTTGTTCTGCTAATGGCTGAACAGAATCTTGCTTGATCGAATCTACAGTTTCTGTTACGATCGGGGTTTCTTGAACCGAATTTTCTTTCTTTTCGCAAGCTACTAAAAGAATTAATAAAGCAGAAAGACCGAAAATAGTATTTTTTTTCATAATTTTTCTTTTGATAAAGGTACGGATTGTAAACAAAAAAATCCCTTTTATATGAAAAGGGATTAGAATTTTGTTGTTTATTTTCTTAGAAAATTTCTTTCTTTGCGAAATGAAAGGCAGCTTCAATCGCAGCATTCTCATCACTATCAGAACCGTGAACAGCGTTCGCATCGATTGACTCTGCGTATTTGTTACGGATTGTTCCTTCAGCAGCTTCTTTCGGATTCGTTGCTCCGATCAATGTGCGGAAATCTTCTACTGCGTTTTCTTTTTCTAGAACTGCTGCTACGATTGGGCCCGATGTCATGAATTCTACCAACTCACCAAAGAAAGGTCTCTCTTTGTGTATTGCATAAAAAGCTTCTGCATCTTGCTTCGCTAATTGAGTCATTTTCATTGCTTTGATTGTGAAGCCTGCATCGGTAATATCTTTTAAAATATCACCAATATGCCCTTTTGCTACTGCATCGGGCTTGATCATGGTAAAGGTAATGTTTGCCATTTGTTTCTAATTATCGATTTTCCTTAATTGGATTGCAAAATTAAACATTAATCTGCGAAAATCATAAAGATTTGCTCGATTATCGAGCAAATCTTTTAGCAGTATCTTATATTCTATGTATTATACTTTATTTATTGTAAAGAAATTCCGCTTTCTGCTTGGGTTTTGTTTTGTTGCACTTCTTTTCGTGTACGCACTTTCCCGCCAAAATTATAAGTAAATCCTACGTAGAAGGTCTGAGATTCCCACTGGAATTGTCCTGTTCCCACGTAAGGTGATGTCATATCAAATTGTGCTTTCATGGTATCTAAAACATCATTCATTCTTGCACTAAGACTTGCTCGACCGTCGATAAAGCTATATCGTACTCCTAAATCCATTCGCCACATTTCGTGCATTTTTCCCTGGAAATTTTCGAAAGGTCCTTGATAAAAAGCAAAATGCTGTATACTAAAGTTTTTGGACAAAGTGAACGTATTGCTCATACGTGCAGTGAAACGGTTGGTGCGCATGTCTTCTAATTCTCCTTTCAAATTGGTATTGAAAAAGTTCATCGATGTCCAATCTCCGGCTACAAAAGTAGAAAACCATTTAGCCAAACGATAATTGAAACTAGCCTCGAAACCATATTCATTCGTCTTACTATAATTTTCTGCGGTCTGAATTACTTGACCTTCTTTGTCTGGATTATTCTTCATACTAAACATGATATTGTCTTTGGTATGACGATAAAATGCATTGGCAGAAACTGATCCTTTTTTCAGTTGTTGTAATAATCCCAACTCGAAAGCATCGGTATATTCTGGTTTCAGTTCTGGATTTCCTTGATGCGTCATCAAAGGTGAAGACCAGCGTCTAACTGGCGTTAGTTGATAGATTCCGGGACGCGTAATTCTACGGCTATAGTTTGCAGTCAATTGCCCACGATCGGTAATATCATACGTTAAGAAAGCTGATGGAAACAGATCGAAATAGTCTTTTTTGTAATTGCCTTCTACATCGGGATTCACACTATACGCAGCATCGTCTTCGGTTTGCTCACCTCGTAGCCCTACTTGCATACCAAATTTTCCGAATTTTTGTTTGTAATTTAAATACACTGAATAAAAATTACGTGTAAAGTCGAACATTGCACCTTCGTTTACCGCATTTCCTTGAGAGTCGAAAATAGGGTTGTGATTGATGTCAATCATTTGTTTACTCGACGAAAAGGTATTGTCTTTTTTTTCTTGACGGAACTGAATTCCTGCTTCTATTTTTCCTCCATCTATGATTTGATTTTCGTAATCTAAATTGATACGTAGATTCGAATTGTCATCTTTTCTTGCCTCATGATAAGATAATGGACGTTCGTATTGGTCGGTCATTAGACGGTTGTCTGGAGTTTTCGAGTTTGAGTAAAAAGCATCCAAAACAATGTTGTGATTTTCTTTATCGAAATCATGCTTCAAATTCAGACTATAATCACCTGCTGTAAACTTCGACTTGATATCCGAAACATTTAGATATTTTTGTCCTCCACTCAAAATATAGCTGTCAAAGTTTCCGTCCCATTTATTATCGTATTGATTGGTATAAATAGTTAGGGCTGTTTTATCACTGATAAACCAATCGAACCCAAATTTATAATTAATGTTTTTTGCTCGGTTGTAGATATAAAAATCTTGGATTTCGTTAACGGTTTGGTTGGTCATACTACCTTCGTTCCATGAAGGACTGTGGTTGTAATTAAAATTCCCAAAAAAATTGAAGCTACCAACGTTCAGGTTTGCATTCACCGCAGACGTATGGCGTGTTTTTTCGCCGTGTTCTACACCCAAATTCAGGCCTATATTGTAGCCTTTATTCTTTTGTTTAATAGTAATGATATTGATAATTCCAGACTTTCCATCTGCCTCATATTTTGCCGAAGGATTGGTAATGATTTCTACTCTCTGGATCTGATTAGAGGGTAATTGTTTCAATAATTCAGCCGCCGAAAGAGAAGAAGGTTTCCCGTCGAGATAAACATTTACATTTTCGTTACCGCGTAGAGAAATATTCCCCGTTTGTTGATCTACATTCACCGAAGGAATATTATTGAGTACTGCGACAGCTGTTGCTCCGGCACTTACCAAATCGTTCCCTACTTCAACCACGCGCTTATCAATCTCATTACGGTACTGCGAAACTTGTGCACGCACAAAAGCTCCTTTCAGCTCTATGGTAGAGCCGACTTGCTGTATCAAAGTTATTTGCCCCATTGCAAACTGCCCGTCTTTTACCTCTACCGTACGTTCGATTGGTTGATAACCAAACTCTATTATTTTCACTTTGTACTTCCCATCTGCTATCTCTTCGATCGTGAAAGTTCCGTTTTCATCAGAATCAGCTTCTGTAATAAACTCACCCGTTATTGGGTCGAATACACTCACATTAACCAATGGTAAATTTTCTGTTTTTTCATTCTGGATTTGACCTGTAATCTTCCCTTCACCCTGTTGTGCGTATCCATAAAAAGACAACATTGTAAATGCAAATACCAGCGATAGTTTCCTTAGTTTCATGTAATTAAAAAATTGTTTTGTTTATTAACCTCTCAATGCCCTAACAAATCGTAATTGTGATTTGTTTTCATCGTATTAGACGCTGCTAAGAGATAAATGTTACAATGACTTAAAAAAACAAAAAAAAATTCACTCTTTTTATCAAACAAGTTTGTTATTTTTGTTAACAAAAGTATAAGATATTGAAATCAATAGTTATTTTGGGAGCAGGCAATGTTGCTTTCCATCTTACCCGAGCCTTGATAGAAAACACTTTCAATGTTCGACAAATATTCAACCGAACCCTAGAAAATGCCCGAGAAATTGGTGAAGCGCATCGTATACCTTACACCGATAAAATCTCTGAATTAGAAAAAGCAGAGCTTTATATCATTGCATGTGCCGATTCTGGTATAGAAGAATTTTCACATTACATACCGTTCGACGATACATTGGTAGTACACACCTCTGGTTCATCGCCGGTTAATGTATTGAAAGGTGATTACCGAAAGGGCGTGATTTATCCGTTGCAAACTTTCTCAAAAGATAGAAAACTTCGGTACGATGAAATTCCGTTTTTTGTAGAAGCAGACGACAAAGCAGACGAAGAAGCATTGTACAAGTTGTGTTCTAAAATTTCGAACGAAGTTCATGTTCTTCCACACGCAAAGAGAATGCAAGTTCAAATGTGTGGTGTTTGGGCAAATAATTTTGTGAATCATCTTTTTTATATTGCCAATGAAATTTGCAGAGAAAACGACTTACCGTTTGATGTTCTTCGACCTTTGATCAAAGAGACTGCCTCTAAAATAGAAACTCTTGCACCGTATGATGCACAAACAGGACCTGCAAAAAGAGGAGACGATGTCATTATCAATCGTCATTTAGATTTATTACAAAACGACTCTCGTTTATTAGAAATCTATCAAGTGCTCACCAAATCAATCAAAAGAACTTATGACAGAGATTAGCTACAAAGAAAAGTTAAACCATATCAAGACCATTATCCTCGATGTAGATGGTGTACTAACAGACGGCTCACTGATTCTTTTACCTACAGGAGAAATGGTAAGAACCATGAATACACGCGACGGCTACGCTATAAAACTGGCTATAGAAAAAGGCATAAAAATAGCGGTTATTTCTGGCGGACATGACCTGGCAGTTGTTCAACGTCTAAAATATCTAGGACTAACGGATATTTATACCAAAGCGATTGACAAAACAGAAGCATTCAATGATTTACTTTTTAGTTATGGTCTACAAAAAAATGAAATCGCCTATATGGGCGATGATTATCCGGATATCGAAGTGATGAAATTGGTAGGATTATCCTGTTGCCCCAATGATGCTTGCATGGATGTACGCCGTGTTGCCGAATATATATCACCCGAAAATGGTGGAAAAGGTTGCGTTCGCGACTTAATCGAACAGATTCTAAAAGCTCAAAATCTTTGGTACGAAAACGATTCTCATGTCACATCCGATTGATACAAAAAGTTTCAACCTAATCTTAGGTTCTCAATCACCAAGAAGAAAAGCCCTTTTGCAGGAAATGGGTTTTTCTTTTTCGTGCATTAGTCTTGATATCGATGAACAATTCGATCGAGAAAAATACAAAGCTGCAGAAATTACCGATCATCTTGCCAGAAAAAAAGCAAACGCTTATCCCGATTTACAAGCAAGAGATATTTTGATAACATCAGACACCACGGTTTGGGTAAATAATCAGTCATTGGAAAAAGCATCATCAGAAAAAGAAGCCATCGAAATGATACGCTCATTGTCCAACCAAAAACATTCAGTCTATACTTCTGTATGTATTAAAAGTATACATCAAGAAATAACTTTTTCAGATGAAACGAAAGTTTATTTTCGGACCATAACAGACGAAGAAATTACGTATTATGTACAGAACTATCGACCGTACGACAAGGCAGGTGCTTATGGCATACAAGAATGGATAGGATTGATTGGAATAGAAAAAATAGAAGGTAATTATTTTACTGTTATGGGTTTACCAACCACCCTACTCTACCATGAACTGAAACAATTTGTAGAGCAGGAAAGTCTTTATTATAACACTTAATACAAAGCCCGCAACATGGAAGAAAATGTACTTTTTGCATTGGCACTTACCCTGATTGCTGGCTTATGTACAGGTATCGGAAGCTTATTGAGTATTGTATACCAACGTTTCAACCCAAAATTTCTTTGTCTAGCCCTCGCCTTTTCTGCCGGTGTAATGATCTATGTCTCTTTTGTAGAAATCCTAGGAAAAGCCCGAAGCTCTCTCATGTCTCTCTATGATGTGAAAACAGCAAGCATCTACACCACCCTTGGTTTCTTTGCCGGGATAGCTTTTATTGCTGTCCTTGATCGGTTTTTACCAGAAAATCGACTTCCCAAAAATAATGGTAAAGAAAACGAAAACGATAAACTTATGCGTATGGGACTTTTTGCAGCCTTGGCCTTGGGCTTGCACAATTTCCCCGAAGGTTTGGCAACTTTTATGGGGGCAATAGCCGACCCTGCATATGGAGTCGGGATTACCGTAGCAATCGCAATTCATAATATCCCCGAAGGTATTGCCGTAGCAGTGCCAATTTTTTATGCCACAAAAAGTAGAAAAAAAGCTTTCACTTACTCATTTCTTTCTGGTTTGGCAGAACCAGCTGGCGCCTTGGTAGGTTATTTTATTTTGAAGAATTTAATGGATGACTATTTTTTTGGCTTGATCTTTTCGAGTGTTGCCGGAATCATGGTTTATATCTCACTTAGCGAACTAATCCCTACAGCAAACGAATACGGAAATCAACGATTGACGCTTTGGGGAATAATTGGCGGGATGCTCCTTATGGCTTCAAGTCTTATTTTACTAATGTAAAAATACAAACGTAAAAAAAGCAGCTCAGTGATACTGAGCTGCTTTTGTACTCCCTAGGGGAATCGAACCCCTCTTTTCAGAATGAAAATCTGATGTCCTAACCGATAGACGAAGGGAGCATCCTTGTTGTAATTCGATTGCAAAAATAACAACTTTTTTCTAATTACCAAACATTTTTATGTTTTTTTTATTTTTCCTTTAAACCAATGTTGTTTAAAAATCGAATTTGCTCGAACTCCACTATCCTATTGACATCAGAACAAAATAAATTTCATACGATAATCAATTACTATTTCTTAAAATGTTTAAAAACCTATTTTTTTTAGAAGTTTAAGAAGATAAATCAAATCATTTTACCCGATGATGAGTTAGATTTGTCTGTATTAGGATCTGGAAAATCACTTCTAATCAACTACCCTCTTACGAATCTGGTGTTGGATTTTTTTTAGTTCGGACACCCCTTAGAAATTTTTGGGTTAGTTCTGATAGCGGAGGCTATATAATGGGTATAGAATATAAAAGCTTCCCAAAAATTGCATTCATTTTTTTAGGGAAATATCCATCTTTTGATGGAAGTTTGTATTGATTTTTTTATTCCTCGTGTAATTTCTTCCAAAGAAGGTCTTTCAGTTCGGTTAAACCAAGATGTGCCACTGCCGAAATAAAAACAGTTTCTATATCAATCGGGAGTTGTTTTTTGATTTGAGCTTTCAACTCATCATCCAACATATCACTTTTAGAAATAGCCAATACACGTGATTTATCCAACAATTCGGGATTGTATTTTTTCAGTTCATTAACAAGAATATCATACTCTTTTTGATAATCATCGGCATCGGCCGGAATCAAAAACAACAAAGTAGAATTTCGTTCGATATGTCTCAAGAAACGATGTCCAAGTCCTTTTCCTTCGGCCGCACCTTCTATAATTCCAGGAATATCGGCCATGATAAATGATTGATGATCACGGTAATTTACAATCCCTAAATTCGGTGTCAAGGTCGTAAAAGCATAGTCGCCAATTTTAGGCTTAGCTGCGGTAATTACCGATAACAAAGTAGATTTTCCAGCATTCGGAAAACCAACTAAACCAACATCGGCCAAAACCTTCAGTTCTAAAGTAATCCATCCTTCTTGCCCTTCTAGGCCTGGTTGTGCATAACGCGGAGTTTGTCTTGTTGCTGAACGAAAATGCCAGTTTCCCAAACCTCCTTTCCCACCTCGCATCAGGATTATTTGTTGCTGATCTTCTGTAATTTCACCAATCACATTTCCCTGTTCGTCTTTGGCAATTGTCCCAATGGGCACTTCGAGGTAAATATCTTTCCCATCTTTTCCGGTAGAACGCGATGCCCCTCCATTTCCGCCTCGCTCGGCACGAAAATGTTTTTGGAATTTATACTCTAACAAGGTCCATAGATTTCGGTTTCCTTGTAGGATGATATGACCACCACGGCCACCATCGCCACCATCTGGACCACCTTTATCGATGTATTTTTCTCGATGCAAATGTGCTGATCCGGCTCCTCCGTGTCCACTTGTACAATGTATTTTTACATAATCAACAAAATTCGTCTGCATAGTTTTTCCTTGTATAGCTAATTTGCAAAGATACAAGAACTCTATTGGATTATAAAACGAAAATTTTACTAAATATCCGCCTTTGATTGATTATTTTTGTAGCTATGTACGATATTATCAAATCTTTTCTATTTAGAAAAGAACCCGAAGCGGCTCATTATTTTGTGATGAATAATCTGAAACGATGGAAAAACTTTCCTTTGGTTCAGACACTACTTCAATCAACTCTACAAACTTCATCCAACCAAAAGCCAATTCATGTGATGGGTTTAGATTTTATAAATCCTGTTGGCATTGCAGCTGGCTTTGATAAGAATGCAGAGTATATTGAAGAGCTGGCTCTTTTAGGGTTTGGGTATGTTGAAATAGGGACGGTAACGCCTTTGCCACAACCCGGAAATCCTGCGCCACGATTGATGCGTTTACGTAAAGATAAAGCACTGATTAACCGAATGGGCTTCAACAACAATGGAGTAGATTATGCGGTAGAACAACTAAAGAAAACCAAACGAAATCGGTTGATTGTTGGTGGCAATATCGGCAAAAATAAAATTACCCCGAACGATAAAGCGGTAGAGGATTATCTTATCTGTTTCAGGAAATTATTTGATTATGTTGATTACTTTGTAGTGAATGTGAGTTCGCCCAATACGCCTGGTTTACGAGAATTACAAGAAAAAGAACCCTTACTGTATATATTGCAAACCCTACAAAAAGAAAACGAACAAAAGAATAAACCAAAGCCTATTCTCCTAAAAATTGCTCCTGATTTATCTACCGATCAGTTGGATGATATTATCGAAATCGTAGAACAAGCCAATATTGCAGGTATTGTAGCTACCAATACGACACTTTCTCGTGATGGCCTTGTATCAGAGCAAGAATTAACCCAAGAAATTGGCGGTTTGAGTGGTAGACCTCTGATGGAAAAATCGACTGAAGTACTTCAATATCTTCATACCAAAATACAAAAAGACAAAGTATTGATTGGTGTTGGAGGAATCCATACTGCGAAAGATGCAATCTGCAAACAAGAAGCTGGAGCATCTTTGGTACAATTATACACGGGTTTTATTTATGAAGGACCACAATTGATACAATCTATAAAAAAAGCCTGGATTTCTACCCAAAAATAAGAAAGAAAAGAGCAAGTCTATAAGCCGGATTCTGTACTTTGCTTGGTATGATAACTAAACAAAGCCTTTGTCATTTATCTACTATTTTGGTTACCCAAAACATGAAGCTGCCTACCCCCCAACAACGCACGAGCAGCACTTAACTGTTGGTATACATGGCATTTCACCGCATAGAGTTTACCTGTTTTCACTACAGCCGAACTGTACTTGCTTTCTGTTGCACTTGTCCTCGCCTTTCGACGGACGGATGTTATCCGCTATGCTTGCCCTTTGGTGTCCGGACTTTCCTCTCCGATTTTCATCGCAGCGACAAAGCGACTTGCTCGGTACAAAGGTAGATAGTTTTTTGATTATAATTTTGATTATACAAAAGATATCTTCCCTAAAAAATTCTGTTTATAAATAATAATTGATCGGTTACAATAGTACAGGAAAACATGATTTTAGTTATATTATTTATATTTATTCTAAATAAAATTAGTTATTTTGTTAAACGCTTCTTAATTTTGTTACCCATTTAGAAGCTCGATGTTAATAAACCATTCTATTTCAATCAAAAAGCTTTCATTAATCATTCTATTAGTCGTTTGTTATTCTATACAAGCTCAGGATTACATCGTTACTTTTGATATTTCTGATATTGATAAAGTAAAAATAAGTGATGTAGAAATTATCTCTAACGAAAAGATATTAGGAATCAGTGATCAAGAAGGAAGGACTAGTATTGTTTTAGCGAAAGGTTCGTATACTTTATTGATTAATCATTTCATGTATCAGCCTCAAGAAATAAGTATTAACCTTTCCAAGAACACAGTTTTCAACATAGAGTTAAAATCGGATTATAATCAATTACAAAAAGTTGTAATCACTGCAAAAGAAGATAAAGGACTTACAAGTAAATCAATCATCACCAAAGAAGCTATGCAACATTTGCAACCTTCTAGTTTTACAGATCTCATGGAGTTACTTCCAGGAGGGTTGGCACGTGATCCTTCTCTAACATCAAATAATAGCGCATCATTAAGGGAAAGCCGTAGACCATCAGATTACAATACAACATCTCTAGGTATTCAGTTTATGATTGATGATAATGTAATTAACTCTGGAGCAAATCTTCAAACCTCTCTAGATGCTGACCATCTATTAAAAGCTGCGGAAAATAGATACACCACAAGTACTGGTGTAGATATGCGAACTCTTTCTACGAATGATATCGAAAAGGTAGAAATTATAAGAGGAATTCCTTCTGCTGGTTATGGAGATTTAACTTCTGGTTTGATAAAAATAGATCGAAAGATAAGGCATACTCCTATTCAAGTGAGATTTAAATCTGACGGATTTAGCAAACAATACTATACAGGAAAAGGGTTTAGAATTAAAGATAGCTGGGATTTATTTGCTAGCTTAGACTTACTTGATGCGAAGTCTACACCCGATATCGATTTTAACAATTACCAAAGATTAACTTCATCTTTACGTTCAAAAGCAAAATTTAAGATTGGTGAAAATTCTTTAGAATGGCGATCAAACTTAGATTACTCAAACAACTTAGATAAACAAAAAGCTGATCCTGATACAGGATATGATTTAGTAGACAAATACAAATCTTCTAATCAGAATATTGCATTGAGTAATAATTTTATTTACAATTTGAAAGATGAAAACTTATTCTTCAATAAATTTATCTTAAATACATCTGCAAGACAAGGTTTTGAAAAATTAGAACAAACCAAATTTGTTCAACTATCAGGACCTAGAGCCGTTTCGATTGCAACTGAACAAGGAGAGAATGTAGGATATTTTCCTGAAACAAGATACATTTCAGATTTTGAGACTGACGGCAAGCCACTCAACATTTCTGCTATGTTCCAAGCAAATGGACGTAAAACAATCGGGGCTTTTAATCATAAATACGAAGCTGGATTGGATTTTCGTTTGGCAAAAAATTATGGTACCGGGCATAAATACGACATCTTAAGACCTGTTACTGGAGGGATGACTACAAGGCCTCGACGTTTTGATGATATCCCTGCTTACCAATTAGTTGCTACTTTCCTGGGTGATGAAATAGCATATAAAATCAACAATCACAGGTTTACACTTTATGCCGGTTTACGCTTTTCTTCTATGCTTAACGTGGGTTCTGATTATAAAATCAACAACAAAATCTATACAGAGCCTCGTGTAAATTTACAATACAACCTCCCTAAACTTATACTTAACAACTCTCCTTTTCTAATAGATTTGACCATGGGTTATGGAGAGTTTTACAAAATGCCAACTTTGAATAACCTTTATCCGAATGATCGATTTTGGGATTATACACAATTAAGTTTTTTTCATAAAGATGCAGATTATCGTTATGCTTATTTTATGACCTATAAACAAAATACGGTAAACAAGAATTTAGTAGCTGCAAAAAACATAAAAAAAGAATTGAGAGTCGATTTAAGCTACAAAAACCACAATCTTTTTGTCAACTTTTACAAAGAAAATTTAGAAAATGGTTTTCGTGCCGTGAGCAATTATACAGTCCATTCTTATAAAAGATATGATAATACACAAGTGGATCTTAGTACTTGGAATAATGGACCAGATTTAACAAATATTCCTTTTGAATCAAGAAAAGTTTGGGCTTCTTATACAACCACAGAAAACGGAAGTGAGACTACTAAAAATGGTGTAGAATTCGGTTATTCATCACCAAGAATCAAAACCATTAACACTCGTTTTACATTTACAGGTTCTTACTTCAGAACTCAATACAGAAATACAATTCCTGTACAAGAGAAACCACAAGTTTCATTAGTAGGAAATGATTATCAATATGTAGGAATTTATAAAAATGATATGGGTTATGATTTTAGAAACATGAATTACAACCTATTTATAGATACGTACATCCCTAATTTAAACCTTACTTTTTCAGCATCTTTTCAGGGCTCTTTATTTAATAGAGAAAAAAGAGACAAACGAATAGCAAAGCCAGATTACTATGTAGATCCGAACGGAAATATTTTTCCATACACAGAAATAGAACAATCAGATGCAATTTTACAATGGCTAGTAAGAAACACCTCAGTAACTGATAATATACAAACTAACTATACTTTTACTTTCAATACAAATCTAAAAGTTACCAAGAGCATCTATAAATCTCTTAGCGCATCTATGTTTGTAAATCGATTATTTAGTTATGCACATCCTTATACATTTCATGGACGAAAAATAGAGCGTAGAAACGGTATTGCGCCTTATTTCGGAATGGAATTAAAGTACAATTATTAACAATATCAGTCAAAAGTAAAAAACAAATATTTTAATATGAAAAAGAGAATTATTATTTTAGGAATTGCAGCACTTTTTGCATCTTTCAATCTTTTTTCTTGTAATAGTGATGACGACTTCGGAGTAGAAGTTACACAAAACAGTGTTTTAACACTTAATTTTAAGGGAGAAAACGTATCAAAAATCAATTCCTTAAAAATTGAGATTATCGAAACCAACACTGGAACTAAACAAACCATATCACTAGAAAACCAAACTACTTACTCATTAGAACTACCTTACGGATCATACAACATCATTGCAAACGGCTTAGGGATTGATAACAATGGAGACCACGTTGCAATTGCAGGAGGAAATACAATTGTTATAAACACCTTATCATCTAACCTTACAATAGATTTATTAGTAAAACAGTTTGGTGAAGATTTCATTATAGAAGAAGTTTTCTTTACAGGAATAAAAACTGCAGAAAATAAAAATTACAACAATAGTCGTTATTTCAAAATTACCAATAATACAGAAAAAGTATTGTATGCTGATAACTTAATTATTGCCACGTCTGAATTCTTTACAACAACCGATCAGCATGTAACACCATTTCACCCGAATAAAGCTTTTGCTATATCCGCAATCATGACTGTTCCTGGTAGTGGAACAGAACACCCAGTACAGCCTGGTGATTTTATTGTAGTAGCAGATAATGCCATAGATCATACAGAATTTGCACCTGATGCTTATAATTTAATTAATGCTGATTTTGAGTTCCCGAATGAAAATCCATCTTTAGGGCAAGTAGATAATCCTAATGTACCAAATATGAATATCATTTATACAAAAATGAATTACAATATGATATTCTTATACACAACTAGTCAAGAGTCTTATGTAATTGCTCGCTTCCCTGAAGGACAAAATGCAGAAAACTTTCTAGAAAACAACAAATACAATTACTCTTATACAAATGCAGCTGGAAATGTCATTAATCGATCATCTTACCAAATTCCAAACTCATGGATTATAGATGGAGTAAATGTAAGCAATCCCGACAAATTCTTAAGATTAATTACTTCTAAATCTATAGATTCAGGATGGACAGGTGCTTGGCCAGGATACAATGGCAAAACAATCCGACGTAAAGAAGCAGGTAAATTGAAAAATGGAAAAACACGTTACCAAGATACCAATAACTCTACAGAAGATTTTATCGCTAATTCAGATTCTTCATTAGCAAACGGTATTGTTCATTAAAAATATTTTAAAATTGAAAATATTAAATTTTCTTGGCTTTGTTTTGATTAGTTTAGGTTACACAATATTGCAAGCACAAGACAGTATTGATTTGTATCCTAAAATCTACAATCAATACAATACAGAAAGAGATTTAAAAAACAATTTATTCTATAATCCGGCAACTATGTCGGATTATAGTTCTTCTTCATTCTCTGACTTTTCTCTTAACTATCTAAAAGACGACAAAAAATTATTTCGTCAGCAGACGGGCTCTAAATCCGAAGGTTTTACGATTCTCACCAATTCGTTTCAAAAACTAAACGAAAACAAAACCATATGGGGAAATGCAAACTATCAAAACCAAGATATTTTCAATATCAAATGGAATGAAAATCTAGACTTTGATCGTATAGCACCCTATATCATTGCTGATAGTATTGGTGGAAACATGAACATAGAACAATATAAATTTGGAGGTGGATATAATCAAAAAATCAACAAATGGACATTAGGTTTACAAGCAGACTATTCTGCACAACAAGGAAGCAGACCACGGGATCCTAGAAATGTAACAACCACTTCTGACCTATCTATGAAAATAGGTTTTAATTTCAACCTATACAAAGATTGGACTATAGGAGTCTTTGCTAACGTAAACAAATACACCCAAAAAATTTCTGTAAAATTCATAAGCGACATTATCAATCCATATTTGTATAATATGAATGGTTTCGGTGCTTACAATTATTTCTTTAGTAATACTAATTCTAGCATACACGAAGAGTATGGATACACCGCAGGAGGACAAATCATCAATAAAAAACATGATTTTTATTTAAATGCAACATTAGAAAAATCAAAAAACACAAAAAAAGTAACCAACGCTTATTATGATATTTCTGATTTGACAACCGAAAGCAACTCTATCGAAATAGGAAAATTTTATAGTTTTAATCAGAACCGTATTGGGTTTATTGCACAACTGGCTAACCAAACAAGAACTGGGGAAGAATACGGCTATACCAATAATACAGAAATAACACAAGTTATATTCAAAAGAAAAGCTTACAGGAAAGAAACCAACACAAGTAAAATTCAACTTTATTACGAATTACAAAAAGACAAATACAGCCTTGCTATTATTCCGTTTACAGATTATCAAACCATTAAAGAATCTAGATTATACCCATTTAATGGACAGAAATATGATTGTATACAATTTGGTATAAACTTAGATTTTAAACAAAAGATAAAAAATAATCAAGTTTTAGAATTTCAACCTTATTATTCTCAACGACAAGTAATCAACGTAACAAATGCTCTTAATCTAAACAATATCGACTTTTTGAATGATATGGTTCTAAGAGATTATACATTTCTCACAAGTGATATCACAACCGTTGGAGCATCTTTACGTTATCATCTAGAACTAGATAAAATCCCGGCAATATTTATCGGAACCCAATATCAATCACAGAAAATACAAAATAAAAACAATAATTTTACAAGCCTAAACCTTGGAATAACATTCTAAAGAAATGAAAAAATTCACATTACTTGTAATTGGCATCATTTTATCTATTTTGGTCGGTTTTACACCAAAAGTAAAACAGTCATTAGAAAAGATTCAAGACCCAAAAGTGCAAGATATTGTCAACAGTTATAAAAAAGCAATTGTAGATTGGCCAAAACCTACGATTGATCATGGTGTAGAGTGGAAAGAATTTCAGTCTATAAAAACAGATACCGCTTATTTCACCACACAAGCTTTACCAAAAGTTTTATTAGGAAAAATGTTGTTCTTCGATCCAAAACTTTCGGGTTCTCAACAAATTTCTTGCAGCTCTTGCCACGAACCAGAATTTGGATGGACAGATGCACGTAGAGTAGCTTTAGGGAATGATCATTTACAAGGCAAACGCAATACCATGTCACTTCTTAATATTGCAGACCGAACAAGTTTCTTTTGGGATGGAAGAGCAACAACACTAGAACAGCAAGCTTCAGGACCTATCGCTGCGCATAACGAAATGGCAATGGATCTAAATTTATTACCAGAAAGACTAAGCAAATATCAAGATTATTTAAAACTATTTGAAGATGCTTTTGGTGATAATAAAATAACCACAGAAAGAATTTTCAATGCTTTAGCAGAATTTCAAAAAACGATAAAAAGTCAACCGAGTAGATTTGATAAATTTATTGATGGAAACTACACAGCTCTTACCGATGAAGAAATCTACGGTATGCATATTTTCAGAACGAAAGCTCGTTGTATGAATTGCCACTTCGGAAAGAATTTAACAGACGAATCTTTTCATAACATTGGACTTACCTATTACAAAAGAGAATACGAAGATTTAGGCTTGTACGAAATCACTAAAAATCCAGATGATACTGGAAAATTCAAAACTCCATCTTTACGAGATTTGATGATTACAAGACCTTGGATGCACAACGGATTGTTTGATACTTTAGAAGGAATTGTAAATATTTACAACAGCGGAATGCAAATGAATAGTCCCACACCAGAACAAAAAATTGCAGACCCAATGCATCCTGTAACAGATTCTTTATTGAAACCTCTGAATTTATCAAAAGTAGAAAAAAAAGCTTTGGTATCCTTCTTAGAATCCATGACGGGTACCAAATACAAAATGAGAAGACCAGAATTTCCTACAAAATAAAAAAACCTCGAACCATTATTGTTTTAAGGTTTTTTCTTCTGAGGTATCATCATCATTCTTTAAGTAATAATGAATCTTTATTGGGTTTTCTTGCATTTCTTCATATTCTCGTTTCAGCTCCTCTTGTTCCAAATAAGCTTGCCAAAGCGCTTCTGCTTTAGGGTCGTACACATTTTCATCTTCCCAATAATAGGTTTGTTTCTGCGGGCCTAATTTTCTGAAATAAAGCGCTAAAACTAATCCCACCAAAAAACCAGACAAATGCCCTTCCCAGGAAATAGGATTTTTATTGGCATTCATTTTTAGGGTTGGCAATATATTTTCGGGTAGAATTCCCCAAATAAAACTTCCGTACAAGAAAATCACAATCAATGATACAGCCATAGTACTACGATCTTTACGGATAAGACCACTAAAAAACAAAAAAGAAGCCAACACATACACCACACTACTTGCACCGATATGGCAACCAACGGTTTCGTCGAACCAAGGAAGATCACCTATAAACCAAAGTAAAATTCCAGAAAAAATCCAGCCAAAAAAAACGACCAAATAGGTTATCCTATCATATAATAAAATACTGAGCAACGAAAGAAAAAACAAGGGGAAAGTATTGCTCAAGATATGCTCCCAGCTCGAGTGAAAAAGCGGAGACAAAAGAACCCCTTTCAGTCCTGCTAAATGTCTAGGAAAAACACCATTACATTCACCATCTAAAAAACCGTTGAGGTTGAGAAGGAAGACAACCCAAATGGGAAGCAAGAGCAAAATAGGGAAACGAATTGCTTTTTTTGGTAAAGATGTCGCCATAATTCTTTGGGTGATTTTGGATTTGGAGAAGATAGAACAGAAATCAAACCAAAAAAAATTTAACGACAAAAAGGCTTGATTTTATGCTTTCAAAAGTACTTTTGCCAAAGGCTGCCAAGCCAAATAGTCAAAACCACGTTGTTTGTTTTGTTGCGCAATCCGGAATTGCATCTCGAGTAATTCGGCCGCAATTGTCCAGGCTCGAAAAACAGAATATTTTGGGTCGTATAACTGTGTTGCCTCTGAGTTTGCCGCATTGAGCTCGAGAATGATAAAGTTGCCTTGTTGCAAATCTTCTATCGATTGTGTTTTAACATCTAATCGACCATAAAAAAACTCTGGTAGAGCCTGAATGATTTCATCTACTTTTTGACTCAGTTTTTCGGTAATCAAATAAGATGCATCCAAAAAAGTTGTTCCCTTATAATGATTCCCTATTTTACTAAGCTGTAATACTTCTCCGACCTCTAAAACCTCGTCCAATCGGTTAGAAAATCTTTCATACAACACTTTTTCTTGACCATATGTTCTAGGGTTTTCAGCAATCAAACGATGTAGATCTTTTTTTCCATCGCCTTTCACAGCCAGAAATTCTTTACCAGTTATCGACCAAATAAAACCTTTTTCTTGATTCGGATAACGTATATAAAATATACCAAACTCTAACGGAAAATCGACTAACTCTTGCACAATCAAATCTTCATTGCATATTTTTTTATATTTTTCCCAATCGGTAGGATGGTACAAGATTGCAACATTCTTCCCTCTTTCACCCTTATTAGGCTTTGCAACTATTGGGTAATAAGAAGGTTGGAAAGAATCTATGTTTTTTCGAGCAATAAAAAAAGTTTCGGGAATATATTTTTTTGGCAATTGTCGAATCAAATCGTATTTTGGATAATCGTAAAAACCACCAAAGCGTAGAGATGGATTAACATTGCAAAAATACATCAACGATCTTGCACGAATTGCATACAATAAATACAGTGGAGTAAGTGCGCCATAGAAAACCCAAAAAGGCCAAAACTCGTATTGACATATTCGTTGCCAAAATTTTTTCCCGATCATACCGCAAAATAAAGGATAATCTAACACTCTTCAAAACTGACAAATTGTCACAAAATAGAATAAACAGGGTGAATTTTAATATTTTATTACAATTTTAACAGACAGATTAACCTCCCGTATTGCTTTATTGCTTAATATTATTGCACGGCATAATTTATGCAACACACCAATAAATAATTTATATTAAACTGAGTAAGAGAACTGAACAATGAACGATAATTTTTCTCAACAAGTAAAAGACGTAATTGCTTATAGCAAAGAAGAAGCATTGCGCTTAGGTCACGAACAAATCGGCACCGAACATCTTCTTTTAGGTATACTACGAGATGGTGAAGGGAAAGTGATTTCTGTTCTCGAGGCACTGAACGTTGATTTAAAAGAAGTAAAAGCTAAAATCGAAACTTTGGCTCCTCCCAAAGAGGTAGATTCTCTGTATACTTCTAGAAATCTAACTTTAACCAAACAAGCAGAACGCGCACTAAAAACAACCTTTCTAGAAGCCAAGTTATTTCGTAGTCCGACTGTAAATACTATCCATTTATTACTATGTATACTACGCAATGAAAACGATCCGATAACCAAATTGATGAAAAAAATGGATATCGATTACGATAGCGTGAAAGAAGAGTTTAAGTTTCTATACCAAGATGAAACCTCTACGGAAACACCCCGTGCAGAATCTTCATCGTACGATGAGGACGAAACTTCTGGACGCACAGAATTTGATCGTCCTTCTTCTAAATCGACAACCAAAAGTAAAACTCCTGTTTTGGATAATTTCGGTCGCGATTTAACCGCTATTGCACAAGAAGGAAAGCTAGACCCGGTGGTTGGTCGAGAAAAGGAAATCGAACGTGTATCGCAAATTTTATCTCGCCGCAAAAAAAACAATCCATTGCTAATCGGTGAACCAGGAGTCGGAAAATCTGCAATCGCAGAAGGTTTGGCACTCCGTATTATTCAGCGAAAAGTTTCGCGTGTTTTATATAATAAACGTGTAGTTACTTTAGATCTAGCAAGCTTAGTGGCAGGCACCAAATACCGTGGACAATTCGAAGAGAGAATGAAAGCCATCATGAATGAATTAGAGAAAAATGATGATATTATTCTTTTTATCGATGAGCTACACACTATTGTAGGTGCTGGAGGAGCTACAGGATCTTTGGACGCATCAAACATGTTCAAACCTGCTTTGGCAAGAGGAGAACTACAATGTATCGGAGCAACAACACTGGACGAATACAGACAATACATCGAGAAAGATGGGGCTTTGGTACGACGTTTCCAGAACGTAATGGTTGAACCCACTTCGCCCGAAGAAACTCTTCAGATATTGCATCAAATCAAAGATAAATACGAGGCTCATCATAATGTAAATTATACCGAAGAAGCCTTAGAAGCCTGTGTAAATCTGACGACTCGTTACATTACCGATCGTTTTTTGCCCGACAAAGCTATCGATGCGATGGACGAAGCTGGCTCTCGTGTACACATCAAAAACATCAAAGTGCCTCAAGAAATTTTAGACCTTGAGAAAAAACTAGAAGAAATACGCGAAGAGAAAGTGAAAGTTGTTACATCACAGAAATACGAAGAAGCAGCAAGATTACGAGACACAGAAAAGCAAATAGAAGCAGACCTAAAAAGGGTGCAAGCAAATTGGCTAAAAGAATCGAAAGACCATCGTGAAACCGTAACAGAAGACAACGTTGCCGAAGTAGTCTCTATGATGAGTGGCGTACCCGTACAACGTGTTGCTGCCGGAGAAATGAAAAAACTTGCCAAGATGAACGACCAAGTAAAAGGAAAAATAATTGGGCAAGATGCAGCGGTAGAGAAGGTAGTAAAAGCCATACAACGCAATCGCGCCGGACTGAAAGATCCCAATAAACCAATAGGCTCTTTTATATTCTTGGGTACAACAGGTGTTGGTAAAACACAGTTGGCCAAAATATTAGCCAAAGAATTATTCGACTCGGATGATGCTTTGATCAGAATAGACATGAGTGAATACATGGAAAAATTCGCCGTATCTCGTTTGGTAGGGGCACCTCCTGGTTATGTTGGTTATGAAGAAGGCGGACAATTAACCGAAGCCGTGCGCCGTAAACCGTATGCTGTAATCCTTCTAGATGAGATAGAAAAAGCACATCCAGATGTTTTTAATATTTTGCTACAAATCTTAGATGACGGCCATGTTACGGATAGTTTAGGTAGAAAAGTAGATTTTAGAAATACAATCATAATCCTTACTTCGAACATCGGAACAAGACAATTGAAAGAGTTCGGAGATGGAGTCGGATTTGGAACTTCTGCTAAAAAAGATTCAGCAGACGAAAGAGCAAAGTCGACGATAGAGAGCGCCCTTAAACGTGCTTTTGCACCAGAGTTTCTAAACAGAATAGACGATATTATTATATTCAATTCTTTATCGAAAGAAAATATTATGGAAATTATCGACATCGAGCTCGATCAACTTTTCCATCGTCTTTCGGCTTTAGACTATCATTTGGAATTAACCACGGAAGCAAAAGATTTTATTGCAGAAAAGGGATTCGATAAAGATTTTGGCGCTCGCCCACTAAAACGGGCTATCCAAAAATACATAGAAGATCCATTGGCAGAGGAAATCATCAATGCAAATGTAACAGAGGGCGACCATGTTATACTAGAGTTAAACGATGCAAAAGATGGAGTAAAAATACAAGTAAAAGGTAAGGCAGAAGAGAAAAACTCTTAATGCTTTACGGTAATAGCACATAACAACAAAACCCACTTCGTATGAAGTGGGTTTTGTTTTATTGAATCGTACGGATGATAGATTGAGCATTTAGTTACTCAGTCGCACTACCCGTACGGCATCATTAACATAAGCCTTATTGTTTCCTAAACGTTTGTAGCTAAATTTAGAAGAAAGCTGTGTATTTTCTGCCGATAAATTTCCTGTGAAATCTCCTTTAAAATTCATTCTACTGATAATGTCGTACGTAACATCATACCCAAACTGCTCGTAATCGCTCGGTGCTGAACAGTAATTATCATTAAAAAGCTTCAGAATCTCTTGCTCTTTGGTGCCGTAAATGTTCATCAAACGAGAAGTACTATACACAAATCCGATAGCTTTTAGAGCTTCTATATTGGCTTGATTATTTTTACTAAATATATCGTACACTGACACTGACTTTATACCAAAAGCTTTAAGATTAGAGACATCAAACGTTTTTAATTTATTGAGGTATGAAATTCCTAACTGATCGTTATCCGAAATCAAAACCGTAACAATTGGTTTTACGTATTTATCTGCTCCGATAACTTCTGTTGGCTGAACAACCTTGTTTACATCGGTTACGATAACTACGTTAGCTTTTAGTTTTTTAGTCAGTTCTTTTCGTGTATATTCTGCCAAATCTTTGTATTTATCCTCAGTAAGTAAATAGATTTGCTCTTTGGCATAATCCTTTGCAATCTCATTGATAATCTGATCCGCCAAAACCTCATCTCTTGGTGTTGCCATAATTACATTTCCATAATTGTCTAAGTTATTTGCGTTGGCAAATGGTGATACAATAGGAATATTAGCGTTGCTCAACATTTGGGCAGCTTGCTCGACACTCGAAGCATAAAATGGTCCGATGATAACATCTGCTTTGTTCAAATCATATTCATCATTAATCTGAAACAACTTATTTACATCACGCTCAGAATCAATTACTTTTACATTTACATTTTTTCCTTCCTTGGCTAATTTTTCTAGAGCTACTTTTGATCCAGAAAAGAAATTCATCGCTAAGTTTTTAGACAAATTTCCTTTACCTAAATCAAAGGGGAAAAACATCACGACATTTATTTCGTTATCAGAAATACGCTTCAACTCAGAAACAGATGCTGTAGTTGTTATTTTTGCTCCTTCTTGCAACGGAATTCGCAAGACTGATCCTTCTAAAAGTCCTTTCGTAGCAAGATTAGCATTGGCTTTGAGCAATTGATCCATGCTTACCTGGTACTCGGTTGTTAAACCATAAATCGTCTCACCAGCTTTTACTTTATGCTCTATAAAATTATCGCGTATTATAGCATTACTTCCTTTTCTCGGTATGATAAGATACATACCTTCTTGGGTTCCCTTTGTCTGTAAATCTGGATTCGTTGCATAGAAATCCTCCACCTTGAAATTATATTTCTTCGCAATCGAATACAGCGTTTCTCCTTTTCTTACCAAATGCATACCGTCTGGTACAATTTCTTTTTCGGTTGTGGTAGAATTTTTATTGCTTGTCTTGGGTAAACGGATAATATCACCCGCTTTCAGTCCGTGTTTCAGCTGTGGGTTTAGACTGACCAAAGTTGCTTCGGATATATCGTATTTTTTGGTAAGAGAATAAATTGTTTCTTTTGGTTCTATTAATAAATAGGTATAATTATTATCGTCTTTTGGTAACGATGGTGGCGTTAGAGTTTGATTATTTTTTGGCAGTTTCGGTTCCTCTTCTACCTTGAATATTTTACCATCTTTCGATGGAATCGTCAAAACATCGCCTGGATGCAATCCTCTAGATTCGATTTTGGGGTTGGCTTTCAGCAAGGCTTCTTGAGAGATGTTGTATTTTTTAGAAATTCCGTAAACGGTTTCTTTTGCTTTCACCGTATGCGTTTGTTGGGCATACAATGAAAAACTTATGAACAGAAAGACAAACGTCAATATTTTTTTCATAGTTAAAAGTTATCCTATAGATTTATACAAAAATAATCATTTTCTATCATCCGATAGGGTTTTTATTATAAAACCAAAAGTAAACGGTGAAATGGCATCATACACATCATTTAGCCAATCCTTGCCATAATCAAGCCAAAAATCACTAAAATTTACGTGACGCTCTTGTAATTCTCCTTGTGGGAAAAGTTCATTTTTCAATTTTTTGATTCGATTGCTCAAAGCTTGGTGTTCTTTTATTTCGGCTTTCATCATTCTTTTTTTCAATTTATCAAAGCCCTTCAATTGTTTTGATCGTTGTGCCTGGAGCATATCCGAAAATGTAGGATTGGTTTGTTCGGCCAATTTTTCTAGCTCATCAAAAAGGTCTATTAGTCGATTCTCATACGGTAGAATTGTATGATAAACTGTTGATTCTTGCCGCACTTTTTCTCGAACCAATTCATGTATCGGGTAAAATAATTCTTGGTTACTCAACTGCAATCGCAGCTGTTTACTGTGTTGTTTTTCTGACAAAAACAATAGTGAGTTTCTGAGAAACAAAAGCGGAAAATCAACGTCCAATTCTACAAAATTCGATTTCAATTGTAACCAATAGGCCAACTCTCCTCCACCACCAATATAAGCAACATTCGGTAAAATAACTTCTTGATAAACTGGCCGAAGTACTACATTCGGGCTGAATTTTTCTGGGTATGCGTACAATTCATCTATAATTTCTTTACGATAAAAAGATAAATTAGTATTCAGTACCATAAAACGACCCTCCTCCTCAACAATTCTTTCTCGCTTAGAGCCATGTAAATAGAATAAATTTATCGGTCTAGGATATACTTGGATCGTATAGCCTAAATCGTGTAACGCTGCGCTTTGCTCTTGTATTTTTGTTTGGGAAGATTGTTCGATGAGCTCTTTCTCGAAGATTGGAATCATTTCTTTCTTCAGTCGAGCATCATCTCCATCCAAACATAAAATCCCGTACTCTCCTAATAATTCTTGCACAAAAATTCTTGTAGCTTGAGAGAGATTTTTGGCCGAGCAATAACTTTTATCTATTATTTTTTTCAACTCTTTTTTCCGTTCACTTTCCGGGAAAAAATTCAAAAAAGCATCCACCACTTCTTCTATACCTTCTAAGCTCAATCGGCCGACTGCTCCGCCATGAGGATGTTCCCAGATGAATTTTCTATTCTGAAAATTAAAATGATTAATCTCCTCAAAATCATGATCTTCTGTTGCCATCCAAAAAATTGGCACAAACGAATATTTCTTTTGTGATTCGTTCAACAAGGCACACATTTTTATGGTTTGAAGAATTTTATAGAAGAAAAAAACTGGTCCTGTCAACAAGTTCAATTGATGTCCGGTGGTAATGGTCAACGTATGGCTATTTTTGAGTAATTCTATATTTTCTCGTTGTTTTTGGGTAAGAGAAATTTCCGAATATTGAGCTTGTAAACGCTCTACCAAAAGCTCTCTACGAGAATAAGAACGTAGTTTTTTTTCGGCTTGTTTTAAGAGGTTTTCTTCATTTGGATACGCTTGATAAAATGGCTCCACGTTTTCATTTTTCGAGAGATAATCTACCATCAAAGTAGTAAAAGACTGACTCTCACTTAGTGTAATTATCGGATTGTTCATCATTTATTTATCGTTTCTAAAACAGCCAAAGGACGATCCGTTGCAAAAATATCTACCCCCATTTTCTCATATTCTTGGTAACGGCTATTGCCTCTTTTTTCGGCTTGTTTATCCAAGTTACCCAAAGTACCTAAAATGACCATGATATCCTCCTGATGAATTTTTTGGTACAATGATTTGTCAGACAAGCGAGTTCCGGTAAAGGCAATCATTCGATTACTCGGTATATCAGACTCTAATAAATCATTCAATTCTCGCTCATTTCGCATATTTACAGACAACATCATTTCGGGGGCTAACCGATGAAGTTTCTCTGCCTGTCCGACCGAATAACTCACCAAAATACATTGTTGTTCCATTTTATTTTTGCGAATCACATCTATCAACTGGTGGTAATCGACGGTCTTTTTAATATCTACCATAAAATAGAGCATTTTATCTTTTCCCCATTGCAAAGCCTCCTCGAAGGTCGGAACTTGATAGTCGGTTTGGTTTCCGAAATCATCCATCAAAAAATATTTTTTTATCGTAGACAAACTTACCTGATTTACATCTTGCCTCGCCGTAGTAGTGCGCTGCAAAGAGTTATCGTGCATCAAAATTAATTGTTTATCTTGAGTACTAGAAATATCAATCTCGAAAATGTTAATCCCTTTTTGGTATAAAAATTCCATGGTTTCTATACAGTTTTCTGGATAATTTTCTAGGCCACTCCCGCCTCGGTGTGCACTAACTAAGGTTTTGGTTTTGTTGGCATAAGAAAAATCTTCGGTAGAATTTGGTATGATATTTTCTATAGTAATAGAGGGTTTACATTGTAGAAAAAGAAACAATGCAGAAAACAATGTATATCGAAAAATCAATTTCATATAAAAATATATAAATGTGAACCACAAAATTAGATGTTTAATTTTAAAATAAATGCAGCAAAATGGGTTTAAAATCATTTGTAAAAAAAATAGCAGACAGTGCAGAGAACCAAGCGCACCGTTTGTTCCATACACTAGAAGACGTAAGACACGAGGCGTCTAAGCTTGCGATCGACATAGCAATAGAAGGTATCGACATGACACAAAAAGCCTTGAAGAAATTTGATGAAAAATCGGATGAAGTATATGAAAAAGCTAAAGAAAGTGCATCAAAACTAAAAGATAAATTAGAAGAAGAAACAAAAGATGTTCGCGAATTAGCCGAAGACCAATACCAAAAAACAAAAGATTTGGTACAAGATAAAATGAAAACGGCAGAAGACAAAATGAACAAAAAAAGTACAGATTTAGCAGAGAAGGTAAATGATACCATCGATGAGATAAGTGAAAAACTAGACAAAGAAAAAGAAGATTGATCTATTCTACTTTTTTAGTGATGATGTTTTGGGGATAATATTCTTTACCCAATTGTATTATTTGGACTGATTTTTGCTAACTCTGCAAAGATTAATTTAAGAATATGGAAAATAATTTAAATGATTACAGCAGACAAAATCGTCCGCGAGATATTGCTATTTGGGTATTAGCCATATTGCTTTTGTTATCTATTGGTTTTATTATTTACCAAAATATTAATTACAAAATAGACAACTCTTCCCTCACAATAGACGCCAATGATCTAGAGCGTAGCCGAGAAATACTGAAACAAGAATTACGCATCTTACGGTCTGATTACGAAGACATGAAAAAAGTTGCCAAAGAGCAAGACTCTACCATAAATGATAGAGATATAGCTATTTTCGAGAAGCAAAAACAAATACAAAGTATTCTTAATAAACAAAACATTAACGAAGACGAATTGCAAAAAGCCCGAAAATTGATTTTATCGTTACAAACCGACATAGCAGATTATAAGCAGCAGATTGCAAAATTAACGTACGAGAACAAGAAACTAAATGCCGAAAATTTAGCGCTTAACACCTCGAAAGATTCTATCAGAAAAGAAAAAGACAAAACAGAAAACGTACTCCAAAAAACAAAAGAAGCTTATACAGACCACCAAGAAAAAGTGAATGCAACCTTATCCTTATCGAACTATAAAATAAAAGGAATTAATGTTCGCCGTGGCGGGAAAGAAATAGAGACAACCCGAGCAAAACGAATAGACAAAGTTCGTGTTTCGTTTGATATTGACGAAAACGAAAGCGCTTCTGGAGAAAAAACATTATACATTGCTGTTCATAAACCTGATGGTTCTTTAGGGATTTTCGACGGTGCACAAAACGGAAGTTTAGTTTTGAGAAATAACAATGAAATAAAGTTTTCGGACAAAATACAAATCAACTACACTCAAGGAGAAGCACAAACGGTTTCTTTCGATTGGATAGATTATGATTTCCCAAAAGGAAAATATGATATAGATGTCTATGAAAATGGTTTCAAGATCGGACAATCTACAATACAGTTGCACTAAGAGCAAATAAGCATCTATAAAGCTCTTATCGGTATAAATAATCAAAAAGCCAGAATAGCATTGTACTCTTCTGGCTTTTTTACTGAAAAATATTATTTCTTGTTCATCTTGCTTTTTTCACAGGAACACTATCTGAAGCTGGTCCGCCACCATCCATAACGTTGGATGCTTTTAATGTTATCGGATAAGAACGACTCATCACGCCAACCAATTTAAAAGCATCGTAGATCTTTCTATTTTGCTGATTTCCTAAGGCAATAATTGCAACTCTATTTTTTATATCGTGTACATAAACACTATAATTACCGTGCCACCAACCGTTATGATACATAAATTTTCCGCCGTCTGGATATTCCATCATACGAAAACCTAAACCGTAATTTTTTATCCCTTTACTCTCGTAACTATATCCTGTAAACGCTTCCTTCATCAAATTTTTAGGCAAGAATTTTTTAGAGTACATCGCATAATCTAGTCGATAAATATCGCGCGGCGTAGAATAAATATTTTTATCTCCATACACTTTATCGAGATGATCCCAAGCCCATTTCTTACCCTTGAAACCGTATGAAGAAGAAACTTTATCTTTATCCTTATCAAACTCGAAAACAAACGTATGTTCCATGCCAAGTGGATCGAAAAGCATGTATTTCATTGCTTTTGGGTAGGACATCCCCGTAAATTTTTCTATCATCAAGGCCAGTAACGCATAATTGGTATTCGAATATGCAAATTTAGTTCCGGGCTTGCTAAGCAAAGGTACCTGATGATTTGTAAATATTTCTAAAACCTCTTGATTGGATATTTGTTTGGTTTTATCCCACAATTTCATATTGTCTATCACGTTAGCATAATTGGGTAAACCGCTTCGGTGATTGAGTAAGTTTCTCACCGTTGTTTCTGGATAAGGAAAACTCGGTAGAATACTTTGCACGGTTTGGTCTAATGTGAGTTTTTTATGTTCGACCAATTTCAAGATGGCTAATGATGTCATAACCTTTGACACCGATGCAATATGGATTGGCGTTTCTGCAGTAAGTGGAATATTCTTTTCTACATCGGCAAAACCATCATACGCCTCGAAAAGAATCAAACCATTTTTGGCAACCAACATACCTCCACTAACAGGCTCGGTTTGCCAATAATCTCGATGAAAATTGTACAAGACTTTTCGGTAATCGTAAATTTCTTTTTTAGGAAGAGGGTGAAATTTTATGGCTGTAAACCAGTTCATCGAATCGAATCTTGGGGGTGCATTAGGATCTATTTTGATTGTTTTTTTTTCTTCTTTTTCTTCTTTTTTACACTGGGAGAATGTTGCAATGATGGTGGTTAAGCTAAGGGCGACAATCAAATTTTTCATACTATCATAAATATTACAACCTAAAAAAGGAAAACAAATCTAAACTATAAGTCGGAAGTGTAAAAACAGATAGCTGATTTTAGCAAAAAAATAACAATTAACGTAATTTCTGCGAGAAGTATTCGCCCACAACAATGCTCGTCGCCATAGCAACATTTAGGCTTTCTGTCGATTGTCCAAAAGCGGGAATGCTTATTTTTTGAGAAATATATTGTTGTAAATGAGTTGAAATACCGTTGGCTTCGTTACCCATAACAATCATAGCGTTTTCTGGAAAACGATACTGATATATGGATTCACCCTCCATAAAAGTTCCCAAAATTGGATACGGATATGATGCAAAAACTTCAGCTATATCAGTATAAATAACGTCAACACGCGAAAAAGATCCCATTGTAGACATGATAACTTTCGGATTGTAAACATCAACGGTTTCTTTAGAACAAATAATTTGTGTAATGCCAAACCAATCTGCCAACCGAATAATTGTGCCTAAATTCCCTGGATCGTTTATCGTATCCAAAACCAAAGTAAGTCCTTTTACCGGAGCTATAGAGCGTTGTGGCGGAATCTCGCAAACCGCTAAGCATTCGTTTGGTGTAGAAAGAAAACTAATTTTTTTCAGTTCATTGGGTGATAAATAATGTACCGGAAGATTACCTTTCGCATCAAAATTTTGGTTCGTTGTGTACAGTTCTTTTACCGTAATGTTACTTTTCAGTACTTCTTTTACATTTTTAACACCTTCTACGACAAACAAATTATATTTTTGTCTATATTTTTTAGATCCTAATGAAGTTATTATCTTCATTGCGTTTTTAGTTAACATCATTTTATGCAAAAAAACATTACAAATATATCATTATTATTTAGTGCAATAATCTTTTTTTGGTCATGTAATGCTACAAAAAAAGTGCCCGAAGGTGAATATTTATTAACTAAGAATACATTCGAATTTATTGACAAAGAACAGAAAAAAAATCTTAGTGGCGAGCTAAATAATTATGTAAAGCAAAAACCAAACGCTAAGGTACTCGGTTTCTCGATTCCGTTAGCCGTCTACAACATGTCCGACCCAAAACTAGATACCGTATTTGAAATTTACTACAGTTACCCAGAATCTAGACAAAATAGAGAAACACTCGACAGCTTATTTCGCTCACACCACCTAGACGAATACGTAGGTAAAAGTAAATGGCTCGATCGATTATTTTTCACTAAAGGTCAACCTCCTGTTATTTTAGACACTGCTCAAATGGGTTTTTCTGAACGGAATTTAGAGGTTCATCTTAAAGACAAAGGATTCTTTGATTCAGATGTCACCGCAATTGCCAAAACAGATTCTACCAATAAAAAAGCAGAAATCGTATACAAAATAAAACTCAACTCTCCTTCTTATATCGAAACCTATTCATACAACATTCAAGACACCTTGATCAATCGATATGTCAATCAATCGGCAGAGAATTCTTTGCTGTTTGCAGGTGATCAGTACAATTATGAGAATTTCGAAAAAGAAAGAAACCGAATCGTAGATTACCTAAAAAATAGAGGATTTTATGATTTCAATGCCTCGGGAGAAGATATTTATTTCGAAGCCGACACCACAAAAAGCAACAAAAGATTAGACGTAACTATGTTTATCGACCGATATATTGTCGATTCTACACTTTTGGTTCACGACACTTTACAACAAAAACAATACAACCAATACACGTTCAACAAAATAAGAATATTCCCTGATTCGGAAACTGCTGTAACTCCAGACCAGTTCAACCCAGACGATTTTCCATACCAAAGAAATTACAAAGGATATGAATTGTATTATCGAGAAAAACCCCGCTATAGAGCAAAATATTTCACAGACGGAATGGTAATGGAGCAAGATGCTCTGTATCGACTACGAAGCGAAACGCAAAGTAAACGCAACATTCTCAAGAAAGAAAACATGACTTTCCGTGGCTTTATCCCCGAAAAAGTCGACACAACACTCAATTATTACATCACCTATAGCCCCAAAAAAACGTATGATATGAATTTGTTTTTCGAGGGATATTGGGCGCGTTACCTCAACTTTGCAATTTCACCAGGGGTTACGCTCACAGCGAGAAATCTATTTCGGGGAGGCGAAAATCTAGAAACCACATTCAAAGGAACTTTAGGGAATGTAAACAACGATTTTGCCGCCAAAAAAGAAGGATTTTTCAATGCTTATGAACTATCACTAGAATCAAAAATTCGTTTCCCTTATCTCTTTTTACCATTCAATGTAGAAAAATTCTTACCAAAGAGATTCTCATCAGAATCTGTTATCCGAATTGGTTCTAGTACACAACGAAATGTTGGGTTGGATAGAAATAATTATACTTTTGGATTGGATTTCGATATCTCTTACCGAGAATTTCAACACAAAGTCTCTCTTTTCAATATAGAGTATGTACGCAACAATAGAAAAGAGCGATATTACGACATTTATTCTCGCGATCGAGAAATTTTTGATCAAACAGCAAATGATTATTTTTTGTATGATCCTACTTTGCAAACCGATTATGAAAATGATTTGATTACCCGCGATCAATTAAGTGCTGTGATCGATGCCGACCAAGGCTTCCGAACATGGATGGATACTCAAATGGCAGAAAATTTTGTATTATTCCAAAACATGCTATACCGAAAAGCGAGTATTTCTCAAGACGCTTTGATCAATTCTTTCATCTATCAGTTTACGTACAACGAAGAAAATGTACCTAGAATATCCAATAGAAACCCTTGGTTTATCAATGCTCGCATAGAGCTTGCTGGTAATTTGCTAGGATTATTAGATAAAAGTTTTGGTTTTATAAAAGATACCGACGAACTTGGTGAAGAAGTAGGAACAATATTTTCTATACCTTATTCGCAATTTGTCAAAGTAGATGTAGATGCTCGAAAAAAATGGAATTTCGATAAAACCCTTACGATTGCAACGCGCGCAATGTTTGGTTTTGCTCAACCTTACGGGAATTCTAATTTCATCCCTTTTATCCGAAGCTACTCGGCTGGTGGCTCGAACGATGTTCGCGGTTGGGCACCACTTACTTTAGGTCCATCTGATCAGCCTCGCGTACCAAATTCTAAAAACCAAAGTTTATCTTTTGAAAGTATGAAAATTTTATTGAATGCTGAAGTACGAAAACGTTTTTTCGGTAACGTAGAAGGTGCTTATTTTATCGATGCTGGGAATATTTGGGGAACGAGCAAAGATCGTCCTCAGACCATGTTTCATTTCGACAAATTCATCAATCAGTTTGGTATTGGTACGGGTGTTGGCTTACGTTATCATATCGGGACGTTTGCTATAATACGATTAGATGCAGCATTCAAACTTCATGATCCATCCTATCCAAAAGGAGAACGTTGGCGTTTTGTTGATTTTAAAGACAACAAACCCCGTTTACATTTTGGGATAAATTATCCATTCTAAAAATAGTTTACCTATCTTTGTTTAACCAAATTTTTAATACGATGAGTAGAAAATTTCCTGCTGGTGTTGCCACTGGCCAATTAGTACAAGAAATCATACAAGATGCTAAAACAAATAAATATGCTCTACCAGCATGCAATGTGATCGGATCCGACTCAATTAATGCAGCAATGGAAACTGCCGTTGAAGTAAATTCGCCAATTATTATTCAGTTTTCTAATGGTGGAGCCGCTTTCAACGCAGGTAAAGGTCTAAGCAATGACCAGCAACGTGCAGCAGTTTTGGGCTCTATTGCAGGTGCAAAACACATCCATCAATTGGCAGAAGCTTACGGAGCAACCGTTATTTTGCATACAGACCATTGTGCAAAAAATCTTTTACCTTGGATTGATGGTTTATTAGAAGCCAACGAGCAATACTATAACCAATTTGGTAAAACTTTATTCAGTTCGCATATGCTCGATCTTTCAGAAGAACCTTTGAAAGAAAACATGGAGATCTCTAAAAGATATCTAGAACGTATGTCGAAAATCGGAATGACACTCGAGATAGAATTAGGAATTACAGGTGGTGAAGAAGATGGTGTAGACAACACAAATGTTGATAACTCTTTACTCTATACACAACCAGAAGAAGTAGCCTTCGTTTATGAATCCCTAAAAGAAGTTAGCGATAATTTTTGGGTTGCAGCAGCATTCGGTAATGTTCATGGAGTTTACAAGCCTGGGAATGTAGTTCTTACACCAAAAATTTTGTACAACTCACAACAATTCATCGAACAAAAATTTGGTGTAAAAGACGCCATTAATTTTGTTTTCCACGGTGGTTCAGGTTCTTCTTTAGAAGAAATTAGAGAAGCAATAGATTATGGTGTAATAAAAATGAATATTGACACCGATTTGCAATTTGCTTTCATGGAAGGAGTGAGAAAGTATTTTGATGAAAATAGCGCTTACCTACAGTCACAAATCGGAAACCCAGAAGGAGAAGACAAACCGAATAAAAAATTCTACGATCCACGTGTATGGTTACGTAAAGGAGAAGTAAGTTTCAAAGAAAGACTGAAACAAGCTTTTGAAGATTTAAACAATATTAATCGTTTAGGATAACCCTAACAAAACTAAAATAGCATTATGCCTTGGTTTATTAGACGAAAAAAAAATATCACTACCCCAACCGAAGCGAAAAAAGATGTACCAAAAGGTCTATGGTACAAAACTCCTTCGGGAAAAATAATTGAAACAGAAGAACTCAAAGCAAACAACTACGTAAGTCCAGAAGATGATCATCATGTTCGTATTGGTAGCAAAGAATATTTCGATATCCTTTTCGACGATGGGAAATTCAAAGAACTCGATGCCAATCTAAGCAGTGAAGACCCTCTGAATTGGGTTGATACCAAACCCTACAAAGAACGTTTAGAAGAACTAAAAACAAAAACTGGACTCAATGACTCTATACGTACAGGCGTAGGAAAAGTACACGGTAGAGACATTACAGTTTGTTGTATGGATTTTAAATTCATCGGGGGGTCATTAGGATCAGTAATGGGGGAGAAAATTGCCCGTGCTGTGGATTATTGCATCAAACACAAAACTCCATTATTGATCATTACCCAATCTGGAGGAGCTCGTATGATGGAAGCTGCCATATCGCTGATGCAATTAGCAAAAGTAGAAGCTAAACTAATACAATTAGCAGAACACAATATCCCTTATATAACTTTATTGACGAATCCTTCTTTTGGTGGGATTACCGCTTCTTTTGGCTCTATAGGAGATATTATTATGGCTGAACCAGGAGCATTGATAGGGTTTGCTGGTCCACGTGTAATCAAAGAAACCATCGGACGAGACTTACCTAAAGGATTCCAAACTTCTGAATTTTTATTAGAAAAAGGGTTTGTAGATATGATTGTTCACCGAACTAAACTAAAAGATAAGGTAAAAGAGGTTACTGATATGTTGATGCCTATCAAATAATTAATGGAAAGAATGCAAATATTTTTAATTATTTTGACGATATAATTTGGATTATTAAAAAATGATTTATTATATTTGCACTCCATTCGCGAGAATAGCTCAGTTGGTAGAGCACGACCTTGCCAAGGTCGGGGCCGCGGGTTCGAGTCCCGTTTCTCGCTCTATTTCATATGAAGTGGCTGCCTTGGTGGTGGAATTGGTAGACACGCAG